>JALOMD010000218.1 GCA_025455595.1 Cytophagales bacterium
ACATTTGCCGTTTTGGCGGGGGTCGTCCACTTCAAAAAACAGTTCTGCTACATCCATCAGGCAAAGATGCCTAACTCACACGTTCATGCAATCACCCTGTTCCTCAAGCCCCGGCAGGTCTTCCTGAACCTGACGGGGCTTGCCACATCTTTGAAATCTACCGGACGGCCTTTGATTCTTCCCTTTCCGACGGCATTCGGCCGCCCTACCTTTGTATCGTTCAATCGCACAACCGGAAACGGGCGGATGCGAAACCTTCCAACGATTCAAATTTTATACCAAATTTAAAGATTGGTCGCGTATTCGAGTATTCGCAAGTCGTTGACTTTCAGTCAATTCGTTATTCAAAATTCGGCATTCAAAATTCAAAATTGGTATTACAACTATGAAAACTACGCCATTATTTCGCAAAACGCTGACCGGCTTTTGGCTCGCCGCCACGGTGTTGTCCTTTGGTGTCAGCACGTCGTGCCAACGCCGGGAAACCTACCGCAGCACTGCCGCCAACCAGAAGGCTCCGGCAGTGGTACAGAACTACTTGAACGCCCTGCAACAGGGCGATTTGACGGCCCAACGGGCGGCATTCTCGGAAAACGCTGTGATTAGCGACGAGGTGGACAGCCACGCCGACGAGGCCGCCTTGCGCCGGTGGCTGCACCACCACCACGCCATTTACCGCCAAGTGCGGGTGTTGGAAACCGTCGCTACGGACAGCGGGCACACGCTGCGGCTGCGGTGGATTCCCGACCAACCGGAAAGCGGCTGGGAAGCCTATTACACGTTCGTCCACGACGGCGACAAAATCGAACGGCTGCACGTGCGTTCGGAGCAGCAGTAACCGCCAGGCCACAAGCGAAAAGCCCGGCGATGCGCATCGCCGGGCTTTCGGAAAACGGTTGATTGAGTGGGATTTGGTCGGTTTAGCTGATGAACTGGGCTTCCTTGCCGAACTTCTGGGCCAGCAAGTAGTAAAAAACGGCCCGATGTTTGTTACGGTTGGAAGAACCGAACTTGTCAACCACTTCCTTGATGGCCTTGTCCAAATCGGGGCCGTCGGCCAAACCGAGTTTCTTGATCAGGAAATTGTTTTTGACACGATCCAGTTCCTCTTGGTCAGAAGAAGAAACCAGCGACGAATCGGTGTTGTAGATGGAGGGGCCCAACGCTTTGGCTACGCCCGTCAGCAGGGCATCGTTGATGCCGGTAATGCCGATTTTGGTCATCTCAGCTTTGTAAGTCTCCAGTGCTTCATCGAATTTGCTCATGACTGCAAGTAGTTAAAATGGAACATGGCCCCAAACTTAGGCGTTTGCAGTAAACAAGCAAGTATTCGGCGTTAAATTTCGTTCAAGACGAGGCGGAAGAAAAGCGACGCGGCACAAGGAGACGGCTTGATTTTATACCTAAAATACTTGACATGAGCAGCCCAAAAGCAAGACTGTTTCCGGCCTGCTGCAAACTACGGGAAAAACGTTGAGAATCAGCCGTTACCGGGGCGACCAAATAAGTAGAACAAATGCGGTTTTTCAGAAAAACCTCGCTATATGATACATACGTTGAACAATAAGACACGCAAACGGCGCGTTACATCGCCGTAAACCCGACGCATCCTAACCCGCCAGCAAGCGTTTTGGCAGGAATTTGTCAAATTCACAAGTGCCTGTTCGTATTTAGTTCAGCCCGTTTTAAAGAAAAAGATTGTTCTCAGTGCGTTTATTTTCAGATCATTACGCTCTTCTTTTACTCAAGACTCAAGACTAACGACTCAAGACCAAGTACTTAACCCTTTGTTCGTTTCCAACTTCCTCCTCCCCTCCTATCGCAGCATCCTCTACACGCATCCGCGATTAATCGGTTCTCTGAGCAGCCTCCGGTTTCGCAAGAACAGGAGTTTTAAGCAATCTCTCTTTACAACAATCTGACGAGTAAACACCATGAAACCAACCCGTTTTGCGGTATGGCTGGCTGCCGGCGTGTGCAGCCTGCTGTCCGCGTGCAACAATGACCCCGAAACATCACCTGCCGCCGACGAATGCCTCACCGCCGCCTCGCCCGCCAGCGGCCGCATCGTGCCGGGCCAGTACATTGTCACCTACGCGAACGAGCAACCCGGCGTGTCGTCGTCGGCCGGACGGGTCGAGGCGCGGGCCTTGTCGGTGCTGCGCGAGCATGACATCACCGAACGGGCCATGTTGCATTCGTTTGCGGGCACCCTCAACGGCTTCGTGGCCGAACTGTCGGCCCAACAGGCCGACGAACTCCGCACCGACCCCGCCGTGGCCTTGGTGGAGCCTGACCGCGTGGTTTCGGTTTGCAACTGCTTCAGTGTGGTGGAACCGCGTTTGGTGACTTGGAACGTGCAACGCGTAGGCTACGGCGACGGCACGGGCAAAACCGCGTGGATTATTGACACCGGCGTGGACTTGGACCACCCCGACCTGAACGTTGACCAGCAGCGCAGCCGGTCGTTCATTGCGGGCCAAACCTCGGCCGAAGACGAAAACGGCCACGGCACGCACGTGGCGGGCGTAATCGGTGCCCGCAACAACCGCATCGGTACGCTGGGCGTGGCTTCGGGCAGCAATTTGGTGGCCCTGAAGGTGCTGAACCAAGTGGGCGAAGGGCTGCTGTCGGGCGTGGTGGCGGCGTTGTCTTACGTGGGCCGTAACGCCCAGCCCGGCGACGTGGTGAACATGAGCCTCGGCTTGGAACAGACTTCGGAAACGCTTGACCGGGCGGTGGTTTCGGTGGCGAGTCGGGGCGTTTTGTTCGCCATTGCCGCCGGCAACGACCGGCAACCGGCCAACAATTACTCGCCGGGTCGCGTCAACCACCCGAACGTATTCACCGTGTCGGCGGTTGACAGCGTGGGCAATTTCGCCCGCTTCTCCAACTACGGCAACCAAGCGGTTGACTACGCCGCACCGGGCGTGCGCATCACGTCCACGTACCTGCGCGGCGGCTACGCCCGCCTGAGCGGCACGTCCATGGCCGCCCCGCACGTGGCGGGCCTGCTGCTGCTCAACGGCACGCGGCTCAACACCGTGGGCACCGCCCGCAACGACCCCGACGGCACACCCGACCCGATTGCCGGAAGGTGAGCTGTCGATTTTGAATGCGCGAATGATAGAATGAATGCAGGCGTGGTTTGGGGTTGTGGCATGAAAAAGGCGTTTTGGGCAAAAATTGCCCAAAACGCCAATCGTCCAACCAGCCATCTCACTCAGAACGCAAGGATTTCACCGGGTTGGCCAACGCCGCCCTGATGGCCTGAAAACTGACGGTAAACAGAGCAATCAACAGAGCCAGCACGCCCGCCGAGGCGAAAATCCACCACGAAATGCCGACACGATAGGCGAAATCCTGTAGCCATTGGTGCATGGCGTACCACGCAACCGGCGAAGCGATGACGAAAGCAATCAGCACCAATTTCAGGAAATCTTTTGACAGCAAAGCCGCAATCTGCGACACACTGGCCCCCAGCACCTTGCGGATGCCGATTTCCTTGGTGCGGGTTTCTACCGCGTAGGTCGCCAAGCCGAACAGACCCAAACAGGCGATGACAATAGCCAGTGCCGCCGCCAATGTGAATGCATTAGTCAGTTTCTGTTCTTTTGCATACTGTTGCTGAAAATCGTCGTCCATGAAACGGTAGTCGAGCGGATAGCCGGGAAACAGTTTTTGCCACGTGTTTTTCAGTTGCGAAACAGCCTCGGCAGCATCGTTTCCTTTGTACCGCAAGGCAAAAACATTGATATAAGGAGCCACATTCAGCACCACCGGGCGGATGGCTTCTTGCAAGCCGTGTTGGTGGTAATCCTTGAGTACGCCGATTACCTGGCCGTTCATGCCCGAAGCGGCCAGTTTCTTGCCAATGGCTTTTTCGGGCGTTTCCCAGCCGAAAGCTTTGGCCGCCGTTCCGTTAATCAAATACGACTGTACCGAGTCGGCCTTGCCGTCGGCAATAAAATCGCGGCCTGTTATTACTTGCAAACCCATTGTTTTTACATAGTCGTAGTCCACCGGGATGTGTTCCACCAAGATGCCCTTGGATTGCGTGCTGCCTTCGCCGTAGGCAAATTGTCCTTCCCAGCCCGTCCTTCCGGGAACGGCGGTGGCGGCGGTGACAGAAATGACCAAACTCTGGTTGTTCAGCTCTTTTTTGAAGGCTGTTGCCTGCTGTTGCCGAAGCCTGTACGGCACTTCCCCAGCATCCACCACAATAACCCTGTCCTTGTCAAAGCCCAGCGACTGATTTTGCATGAAACGCAACTGCTGCCACACCACCAATGTGCTGATGATCAGACACACCGAAACCGCAAATTGAACCACCACCAAGCTTTTCCGCAACAGAATTCCTCTGACCGAATGCACGAAACTCCCTTTCAGAACAGAAATCGGTTGGTAGTTGGACAACACCCAAGCCGGATAGAATCCCGTCAGCGGAATCAAAACCGCCAGAATCACAGTCAAAAGCAACAGGCTTTCTGTAGAAAGCAAGTCACCTACAGTAAAATTCTTGCCGGCAAATTGATTGAACAGTGGCAAAGCCACTGTGGTTACCACAAGGCTAATCAAAGCGGCTCCGGTGCACAAAACAGCGGCTTCGGTCAGAAACTGCCTGACGAGTTGGTTCTTTCCGCTGCCCAGCACTTTTTTGATGCCCACTTCTTTGGCTCTTTCCACGGCACGGGCGGTACTCAGGTTGATGAAATTGAGACAGGCCAGCAACAGAATAAAAACACCGATGGTCGCAAACAAATAGACCGTGCGAATATTGCCAATCTCGCCTCCGGCAGTGGACTTGCCCGAATGCAAATAAATGTCCCGTACCGGTCGCAACTGAAGCGTGGCATTGAAGCCGGTTTCCTGCACAACTTTCTGTCCGTACTTGGAAACCAAATTCTTGATTTTTGCCTCAAACGCCTGTGCGTTGACGTGCGGTTTCAGCAACACATATTTGTTCATATTGAGGTCAAACCAACCGGAGGCGTACTCGTATTCACAGTCTTGCGGATACAAGGCGCAAATAGTGGACATTGAACGCACCATCTCGAATTTGAGGTGCGAATGGCGGGGCAGTTCCTTGAACACACCCGTGACGCGGTGCGGCAGTGTGTCGCTAATCATTAATGTTTTGCCCATGCCGTTGCCTTTGCCAAAATACTTTTCCTCCATTTCTTGGCTGATAACCAAGCTAAAAGGCTCGAGCAAGGCCGTTTGCGGGTTGCCGTTTGCCAGTTCGTAGCCCAACACCGGCAAAAAGTTTTCATCGGCCATCAAGGCTTCCTCATAGACATAGCTGCTTTTGTATTTGATCAGCGGATACCACATACGCAAACAGGTCACCTTTTCCACGTCGGGGTAATTCTGCTGCAAGGTTTTGCCCACCGGCCAGCCGACTTGGGCAAGGTGCATGGTGGTTTTATCAGGAGCTACCGTGTGGGTTTCGATGCGAAACACGCGGTCGGCATTGGGGATGGAACGGTCGTAGCTCAGTTCGTCTTTGACCCAGAGTGTAATCAGGAAAAACACAGTGACACCAATCACCAAACCTGTCAGGTTGATGAATGTATAGGCTTTTCTTTTTCGCAAAAGCCGCAAAGCCATTTTCAGATGTGTCTGTAGCATTGCTCAATGAGTGAATGAGTGAATGATAGAGTGGTTGAATGGTTAATTGTTGGCAAATTCGCGGTTTAGGCGTTTTTCGGTAAATTTCAGACCGGGCTTCATGGAGAATTGAGTGGCTTGGCAACCGTCCGAAGCGTCGTTTGTGCACCGCCAATACAGTGCCAGAAATCAAAAATGGCGTTTTGGGTGTTTTTGGACAGATTTGGGAATCTGGAAAAGCAAACAAGTGTCCGGTTACGGACACTCGTTGTTCACGGTCGGACGGGAACAATGTATTGACTGAAAACCAATGGCTTGCGAATACTCGAATACGCGGTCACATACTACTGGAGAAAAGAAAAAAGAGCGGCCCGGCAAACCCTCTTTTC
>JALOMD010000219.1 GCA_025455595.1 Cytophagales bacterium
GGCAACGCCGCCGCCAACCTGAAACTGAGCAAAGCCCGCGCCGATGCCGTGAAACGCTACTTGGTGCGCAAGGGCGTGAACGCCGACCAACTGATCACAGAAGGTTTCGGCTCGCGCCGCCCCATCGCCGACAACAAAACCGCCGAAGGCCGCCAGCGCAACCGCCGCGTGGAGATGAAAGTGATAAAATGAAAGCCCCACCCCGACCCTCCCCCAAGGGGAGGGAGAAAAGGCGTTTTGGGCATTTTTTGCTCAAAACGCCTAATCATATTTGGAAGAGACAAAGGTGATTTGTAAGACTTGATCCATGTGAAGATATTTTTCTATATTCTCTGTAAATAAATAGAAGAGAACAATGACACACAGAGGCGTTTTAAGCAAAAAATGCTCAAATCGAAGATGCCGCATCGGCGGTATTGAAAATCCCGCAATCGGCGGGAACGCCAACCTGCAACTTTGAACCTGTAACTTTCAACTTGAAATTCGTACTTCAGAATGCATCGTCCCGAGGCTGTCATAGAGAAACTGAACAAACGCGAATTTGCGCCGGTGTATTTTTTGCAAGGCGACGAGTCGTATTACATTGACCAAATCACGGAATTCATAGAAAACCACGCTTTGCCCGAACACGACCGGGGTTTCAACCAAGTGGTCTGTTACGGCAAAGACGTGAACATGGGCACGGTGATTACACAAGCCCGCCGCTTTCCGATGATGGCCGAGCGGCAGGTGGTGATAGTGAAGGAGGCGCAGGAAATCACCGACTTGGCCCGTGACGAAGCCCAAAAACTGCTCGAAAGCTACGTGCAGCAGCCCTTGCCGTCCACGATTCTGGTATTCGCCCACAAACACAAGACACTGGACGGACGCAAGCCGCTGACCAAAACACTGGACAAGCACGCCGTGCTGGTGGAGGCCAAAAAACTGTACGACAACAAACTGCCCGACTGGATACTGCACTACGCCAAGTCGAAAAACTACCGGATGCAGCCGCCTGCCGCCCAACTGCTGGCCGACCACATCGGCAACGACCTGAACCGGCTCGCCAACGAGATGGACAAACTGATGCTCAACGTGCCCAGCGGTTCTGAAATCAGCCCGACGCACATCCAGCAGTTCATTGGCATCAGCAAAGACTACAACGTGTTCGAGTTGCAGTCGGCTTTGATACAGCGCAACGTGCTGAAAGCCAACCAAATCATCCGTTATTTCGAGGCCAACCCGAAGAATCACCCAACCATCATGGTTGTGGTCACGTTGTTCGGTTTTTTCAGCAAAGTGCTGTTGGCCCACGCCGCCACCGACCGCAGCGAGTCGGGCTTGGCGGCGGCCTTGGGCATCAACCCGTATTTCGCCCGCGACTACCTTGCCGCCTTGCGCAACTACCCGTATCCGAAGGTGGTGCGCATTATCCACTACCTGCGCCAAGCCGACTTGCAGTGCAAAGGCGTGGAAGCCGGCAGCATATCCGAATCCGACATCCTCCGCGACTTGGTGTTCAAGGTTTTGCATTAGACGATGGTTGAATGGGTGAATGGATAAATGGTTGAAGGGTTGAATGGTTAGAATGGCTTTCGTAAATAACAAGAATGTTTTATCAAAAGGAGTCGGGGTTGGTTTTCTGTTCAAATACAGATAATTGACAGATTTTTGCGTTTTAGGCATTTTTTGCCTAAAACGGCACGACAGGATAAAATCAATTGAGCGTTTGTCAAGCATTGAATCAAACATGAATAAGGTAAGTGCGTGTTTATAATTAGCTTTACCTATCCCGACAGGTCGGAATTTCTGACCATTCCGTGGTAATTTAACTGTTAAATTGCTTGACTAAAGACTAATTGCTAATGACCAAGTACTTATTTCTATTCCTGCTTTCTTTCCTGTGGATTGTGTTTTCTGCGTCTGCACAGAAAAAAACAGAATTTCCGGCTTCTTGGCAGGGCAATTGGAACGGCGAGTTGAAAATTCATAAAGCCGACAAAGCGGTGCAATCCGTGTCCATGTCATTGGAGATTAAGCAACTGGATTCGGTGCGGTATGCGTTTGCAATCGTTTACGGGCCGGACAGGGAAAAAGGATTGCGTCCTTACGAATTGATTGTCAAAAATGCAGCGACCGGCGAGTATGTGATTGACGAGAAAAATTCCATCCGCATGGAGGCGTACCTGTTCGGCGAAAAGCTTGTCTGCTCGTTTTCAGTAGGAGGGACGCGGCTGTTGTCCAGCTACGAGAAGAACGGTGAAAACATTGTTTTTGAAGTGATTTCCGGCCCTGACAAAGCTGTGAGCACTACCGGCGGGCAGAAAACCGCCAACGGGGAAATACCGGCCGTACAGGCCTTTCCGGTGGCTGTGATGCAACGTGCCGTGCTGCGCCGCCGCTGAGAACGGCGTTTTGGGCGTTCCCGCCCACGCCGAATGCGTGCCTGCCACGCACTCGGCGTGGGCATGCGAAGTGCGGGATTTGTCAATTTTTGCCTAAAACGCCCTCGGTGATGCAGAGACTGTTCAAGGTTTTTACAGAATGCGTGAAAACCTTGAACAGTCACTATAAGAAAAAATGCTTGGGTCATCATTAGGTGACAAACATGAGGCGTGAAACCGCCACCTGTTGCAGTGGGAAAATAAGACATACATTACATGCTTTTCGATTGCCTTCAAATGAGCGTTGCAGCATCACACAATCCGCTCATTTTCAGTAAACCGAACCTGTGGTTTGCGTATTTCTCCTTATTGTTAGTTTGTTCGTAGCAGCAGACCGAAATGTCCTTTTTATTGGAATGGCGGGGACAACATTACAGGTTTTTTTTCGCTTAGGTTAGAGAGAGCGTAACCCGAAAGTTTCTGATGGGTTTTTTAACGTAATATAGGGGTGCAGTCGGGCTTCATCGGCTGTACGTCTTAACCCAATCATAAACGGAAAAGCTATGTCAACACAATTGAAAAACGCCCTTGGGCAGGTTTATTACGAAGTGCAGTACGATGCCGAAAACAACTGGGTCTATAGCAACTGGAAAGGATACGTCACTTTGCAGGAAGTGAAGGACGGAGCCAATGCAGCTTTGGCTCACTTTGAAAAACACAAATGCACAAATCTGCTTAACGACAACAGTGAACTGGAAGGGCCGTGGGACGATGCCAACGACTGGATTGCCAACGACTGGATGCCGCGCGCCTTGGCTGCGGGCCTTGCCAAGTTCGCCCACATTGTATCGCCTGATGTGTTCGGACAACTCTCGGCAGAGGCGTTGGTGACACGTGTGCAAGGCTTCGAAATGCGGATTTTCGGCAGCCGGCGCGAGGCACAGGAATGGCTTCGCCAGCCTGTCTTGGCGTGACGAAACCGATGTGCGTGCCGTTTTGGGCGATTTTTAAAAAAAGCGGTAGCGGTAACGTGTAAATAATTTGCAAATAATTATAAATAACTATTTTAACGGTCTGGTACTTGTTGCTATGTTTGCAAAACCAGTCTGTGGAGCCAACGCGCGTTTGCGAACACTCAAACGCTGGCCGTTGGCTCTTTTTTGTTGTATCGGTTCTTACGAGAATATCCTTGAATTGTTCGGTTTTTGAATGCGCACCAAAAGCGAAACATGTCTGCCGACGATTACTTTGAACATTCTGAGCATTTCTACTTGGTTTGCACCGATTTGCAGGGGCGATTCACGTACACCAATGCTTTGTTTCGGCAGCGTTTCGGCTATTTGGCCGACGATCTGACCGGGCTACCCTTCCACGTCAGCGTATGTGACGAGGAAGATGCCGAGAACCTCGCTCAGGCTGCCCTCCGACTCATCGGAAACACCGCTTTGCGACCGTACGTGGAAGTGCGGAAACGCCTGCCCGGCAACGTGGTGGTTTGGCAAGCCTACGAAATGTCGCCCATTTGTGATGTTACCGGCCAACTGACCGGAATCCGCTGCGTCGGTTACGACATCACCCGCTCCAAAGCCGAACAAGCTCGTGCCGAGCAAGCCGTTGGCTTGGTGAACGACTTGGTCGTTAACATGCAAGACGGCATGTTGCTGGTTGACTCCAACCAGAAAATATTGTTGGCAAGCCCGTTTGCCGAAAAGATGTTGAACGCAACGGGCCAGAAACTACAGGAGCGACATCTCTCGGAATTGACTGACGACGTGCTGGTGGCCGAGGTGTGCCGGCAACTGCAAGAACCGCGCGACCGCAAACACGCACCGTTCTTCGAAGTGTACCATCCCGTCCGCAAAGTATGGCTGCACGTCCGCTTGTTTGTGCATCGTTCGGGTACGGGGGTTTATTTCAAGAACGTTACCACCCGCAAACGACACGAGGCGCGTTTGGTCAAGTCGCAGGCCAGGTTGAGGGCCATTCTCGACAGTCAGTTAGACGAAGTCCACTACCTGCTTGACCCGAAATTGAAGGTTGTCCTGTTCAATCGTGCGGCGGGCGAAGCCGTGCGTAACATCCACGGTCGCGAACCCAAAGAGGGCGATGATTTCAGGCTCTATATACTGCCAGGCACAGAAAAATCCTTTGCCGAGCGGTTTGCACGGGCCTTGGCCGGCGAACGTAGCATTAGCGAAGCCGAAGTGCCCGTGTCAACGGAACGGCGGGTTTGGTACCGGATAGAATTTCGTCCTGTTGCCGATGCCCAGGGCAAGGTGACAGCCGTGGCGTTCAATGCCCAGAACATTGACGAACGCAAAAGAGCAACCGCGCGGCTGGAAGAACAAAACAAACAACTTCGGAGTATTGCCTTCACGCAGTCGCACACGTTGCGGCGACCGGTGTCCTCGATTCTGGGACTGCTCAACCTGATAAACGAGTACGGAAACGACCGTACCTTTGCCGACGAGTTGCTACGACACCTGCGCCTTGCCACCGAGGAACTCGATACTGTCATTCGCGGCATCGTTGCCCAGACTGATGCTGCGCTTGGCTCAAATGCTGATTTGGACAACGTGTGAATTCGCCGATGCGTTGTTTGGCGTTTTAGCCGATTTTCGCCCAAAACGCTGCTTTCGACAAAAGTGGTTCTATTGTTTTTTCGATTGTTGGGCGACAAACGTTGGAACACGAACGTTACGGACTTGCCCCTTGGTATTAAAAATCCGAACCTCTTTTGCTCCTTTCGGTATTTTCAGTACTCTTGACGACTGCGACAAGTATGTGTCGCCGTAATAAAACTCTTGCTTGTGTGTTTTGCTGTTCGCCAGTATGATTTTAGCGTAGGCATCGTTAGGACGCACCGGGTACAGGCTGGCGTTTTGAGAAGAGTTTTCGATAAACGACAGGAGTTTATCTTGGTTTTGTGTCACCAGCAACAACGACTTGCCGTTTGCCAGCCTCACTTCCGCAAAGGCTTTGGCATCGCCTCGTACCAGGAAACCCGAACGCGACAACGGCACCGGAACAAAACCCCCCTTGCCGTTGCCCAACAGGCAGGTGCCGACAGAGGCATCGTACCGACCTGTCAGCGGCTCGGCGGAAAAATCGTTGCCAACCGAAAGCAAGTCAAGATTGCCATCTTGGTTTACGTCTGAGGCCATCATGCCAAAAACAGGGGCCAGTTGTGCCTGCGCTGGCAGAGGGCGAATGTTAAACCGACCGTTGCCTTTGTTTTCAATGTAGGCCGATGAGAAATACGTGGCCCGTAGAATCAGCGCGTCTTTCAACAACTCTTCCGTGAAAACGTCGCGGAAGGTTTTTTCGCCGTAGGTTTTGTAACTGGTTAGTGTTTTTTTCAGACCCACTATTTGATCGGTCAGGCTTTCGCGGTAGTGCGTGATGTACTCCTTGCCTTGAATGTAGCGGCACAGCACCGGGTCGGTGGTGCCGTTCTGGTCGTAGTCCTTGGCATAGACGCAAACCGGCTCTTTTTCAGAGGCTTG
>JALOMD010000220.1 GCA_025455595.1 Cytophagales bacterium
ATTTGGCTTCCGGGAAACAGCGCGTACAGATGCGAGATGTGCCGGTGTCCGATTTCCGGTTCCTTGTAATCCTCTATCCATTCCTGTAAAACGCCCGTTCGCGGACTGATTTGCAACGGTGCCAGACGAGCCAACGCTTTTTCCAGTTCCGCCTTGAACGCGGGTTCGAAAGGCTGGCCGGGCGTGCTCAGATCGGCAATGGCCCGCAGGCAGTTGTTGAACAACTCACGGCAGATCTGCATGTCCATGCTGGCCCCGTAGGTGAACTGGTATTGGGTGCCGTCGGCTTTCTCAAAAGCGTTCTCGGGCGAATGCGACGGGTTGGTCACCAGTTTGCCCGCCATCGGCATTCCGGCGGGAATGGGAACCAAGAAGTCAAGGTAGAACAACGCCGCCCCTTTCATGAGCGGAAACGCACGGTTCCGTAGGAAAGCCTTGTCGTTCGAGAACAGGTAGTGTTCAAACGGGTGGTGTGCCAGCCAGCCGCTGCCCATGGGCCACACGCCCACCACGCCGTCGGCGGGGGCGGTGCGCCAGAACGCGTCCGTCAAGTGGTGCACCACCCAGCCACGGGCGTTGTACATGGTTTTGGCGGTATGGCGACCGTGAACCGCCAGCGAATCCATCAATGCAAACAAGGGAAGCGTACACTCCGGTAGGTTCACGGCCTCGGCAGCCATGTAGTTCATTTGCAGGTTGATGTTCGTGTGGAAATCGGAATTCCACGGCGGGTTCATGCTCTGGTTCCAGATGCCCTGCAAGTTAGCCGGGAGGGGGCCTTTCCGGGAGGAAGCAATCAGCAGGTAGCGGCCGTACTGGAAAAGCAACTCGGACAGGTACGGGTCTTCGTAGTCCTGCTTCGCCACGCGTTCCAGCCGTTTGTCCTGCGGCAGTTCATCGGCCTCGGATTGGGGCGACAACCCGATTTTCACGCGGTTGTACAGGGATTGGTAGTCGGCCAGATGTGCTTGGAACAATTTTGCAACGGGCTGACGCACAGCCGCGCGGATGGTTTGCAAACACGCCCCGGCCGGATTTTTCCTGGTGTAGCTGGTGGCCGCCGCAATGTACAGAACCAAATCACTGGCGTTCCTTACCGTCAGCACGCCGTCTTTGCTTACCGCCACATTGCCTGTGGTACTCACGGCTTTGACGTGGGCACTGAATTGCATCCCTACGTTTTTTTTGGTTTTCTCGTGCAGGCGGTTTATTTGACCGTTCATGGCGATGCAGGTCGGTTCGGCATCTGAAGCAACCGAAACGGCATCCTTTTGCCTCGTCAGGCGGATGCGCAGGTTGAGGCCACCGGGCTTGTCGCAGGAAAACCTGACCACCATCACCTCAGCCGGATGGGAGGCGAACACTTCGCGGCGGTAGTTGGCCCCCGCATGGGTGAACCGGGTGACCGCCACGGCCGAGTCTATGCTCAACCAACGCCGGTAATGGCTGTAAACGGTATCTTGCGGGGCCGTCAGCGATTCGATAAACAAATCGCCCAGCGACTGGTACGGGCTGATAGTCGGCGGAATGCCCAACATGGTTTTTTCGGCTAATTGCTCGGAAGCGTCGTTTTTGCCCTCGAACATCAGCCGTTGCACTTCGGGCAATGCCTTGCCGGAAAGCGGATTGACGGCATCGCGCCGGTAGCCGTCCCAAAGGGTTGATTCGTTGAGTTGTATCCTTTCGCCAAAAACACCCCCGAACACCATCGCCCCCAGCCGCCCGTTGCCGACCGGCAATGCCTCGAACCAGCCTTTCTGTTCAAAATGAAACGGATTGTTGAATTCCTTGGCCTCGTAGGTGAATTTCTTGGGCTGGTAGGCGGGCTTTTCGAACCAGAGCCGCATGGGTTTCTGTTGCGAAAAAGCCTTGCCAGCCAGCGTCAGTATCGTGAGAAGAGCAATGAAACCGTTTCGGAATTCGATGGGAATGTATAGACTCATGTGAACAATGGTTGCTTTGGGTTGAAAATTTGGCAAAAAATGCTCAAAACGCGTGCTTGCAAATTCTGTCTAATTTTTGCGTATGCGTTTTGAGCAAAAATCTGTTAAAACGGCTGATTTGACAGAAAATAGTATCTTTTGAAAACTCAAAACCCTGTGTAGATTCAGGTTTACTTTCAATAGATTTAGTGGATTTCACCAAGTAACTCCGAATGTTATTCAAAGTGCCATGCTTGCATGGCTTGGGTGCAGCAAAAGTCGCTTCGCGACTACTCCGAATAACATTCGGAGTTACTGTGTTCCACATCACTCATTTGTCAGTCTTTTGGTTTTCCAGTAGCATCATGTACCCCAGCAAAGCACCCCAGTGATAGAAATTGTCACTCCGGTTCAGGGCTTCGTCCGGCAGCCGCCCCACGCCCGACGCATGGTAGTTCTCATAGACGCTCCTGTTTTCGCGCCAGTTTTTCAGCAAAAGCCGGTTGGACTTGGACACCAAGCCTTTCCGGGCTTCGGGAAAGTCGTAGTTTGTCAGTCCGAGGTAAACCAGGAAATTAAGCGGTGCCCAGATTCGGCCACGCCAGTAGTCTTGTTGCTTGAAAGCGGTGTCGGTGCGTGCAATGGACGGCAGCACCCACTCGCCCCAAAACTCGTGCGGATTCAACAGATGGCTTTCCACCATCCGCTGTGCCTGCTTGGGCGTGGCAATCCGGGCGATGAGCGGATAGAACAACGTGGGCGAAAGCCGGTCGCTCCAAGCGCCGGTGTCGGTGCGTTTGTTCAGGAAAATCCCTTTTTCCTCGTGCCAGAGGCTTTGCACGGCCTTCGCAAAAGTATTCGCCCGCCGGGCGAGTTCCCGGTTTTCCGCCGGACGGTTCAATACGGTTGCCAGCTCGGCCAACGCTTTGCAATCGGCCACGTACAGGCTCATCAAACCTACGTCGGCCAGTGCCATCCGGTGCGTGGCCGAGTCGAAAGGCACGCCGTCGTACATGGGCGAGTTGTCCAAGCCCGATTCGTAAGCTGCCCCTTGCCAAGTATTTGCGGCACCGTCGGGCGGCACCGGGTTGGTTCCCCAACACAAGTAACCCTTGGTTTGGCGGTTCGCTGGCCACCAGCGGTTCCACGCCAACAGGCGGTCAAAAAGCAGTTCGACCAGCCATTTGTCTTTGTATTGTTGGTAAAGCCTTTGCACCACAAGGCCACCCACCGGCGGCTGCGAACGATCCGGCGAACCCAAGCCGTGCGCGGCGACGTAGTTGGGCACCATGCCCCACCGGTCAATAGTCTTGCTGACTTCCACTGCATTCGCGTAGGCCAATGCCTTGTTGTCGAAACCCGCCATCAGAGCCGACAGGTACGTGTCCCAATCGAAAAGCACGTAATGCCCGCCAAAAAACGTATTCCAATTGCGGCTCACGGGAGCAATCACCGCTTGGCGTTCGGGGTCATAGATTGTATTCCACGACAAGGCACTTTGCAGAGCCAAATAAGTTTCTTCGTGCGGCTTGTGCTGCTGCAATTTTCCCTCAAAAGCCGAACGACCCGCCCGAACCATGTCTTGTATGCTTTGCAGGCTGCGGCGGGTTCCCACCGACACACCAATGGTCTGATTGAAGTTGAACGCCAGATAAGGGCTGCGCAACGGCAGGAAATCGGCTACCGTCGCAACCGTGCCCTGCACGCGCCACAGCCTGTTGCCCGCCTCTGCCCGAATGCGGCCAGAGTCTGATTGTATTTGTCCGGGCCTGTTCCACAGCATTCCGACCTCCACAACCAGCGTAGGGTTGATGGCGGGCAGTTTCTCAGGCGTAACCAAGATGACCAGATCGGTTCCGTTGCTGGCCGTCTCTACTTTGGCCACCGTGCCTTCCCAAGCCACCGTGCACTCGGTGTAACTTCCGTCGTAGGCGTGGTAGCCCGCTGTGATATTTTCGGGCCGTTTGTCTTTGGTCGAGAGATAGGATTCGTGCAAATACCGGTTGCCGGAAATGAGGTTGTTTTTGAAACCGATGTTTACAGACAACCCTTCGGGCAAAAGCACATGGCTCAGGACGCTCTGTGTATTCCAAGTATTCCAGCCTTGGGCCAACTGCTGCTGCAACCGTTTGTATGGGTCGCCGGGGCTTTGGGCAACGGCTGCGCCGCACACGAGCAGGATCAGAATATGAAAGACTGTTTTTATCATTGGAATTACTGTCGGAATGCGAATGCAGTAGATTTGATTGGGCTTAAAAGTCAGTACTTTAGGACTTACGCAAAACTTTGGCAAAGGTGCTGGCGGTGAGCAAGTTGCGCGGAAACCTTTGCCAAAGTTAAACAACTCATTTTCAATGACCTATATAGCTTTTAGCGTAAGTCCTGTACTTTATAAAAGCCAACGGCTAACAGCTAATAGCCGTTTTGAGCAAAAAATGCCCAAAACGCTCACGTCAAATTTCAGGGTTTGCACACCAACATCGTGATAGAATTGGCTGGCAACGTGAAATCCATTTTACTTGTTCCGGCTTGATTCTCTGTAGTCTTGGCCCAACTCGGTGCCGCATCGTCAGGCGATGTTCCGATGAATTCCCACTGGTCAAACCGGTAATTGTTCACAAAGTTGCTGATGTTCATTTTCACCCTTTGTACAGACGTTTCGCGGTTCAAAATGAACAGGTTCAGTTGTTTGCTGTCCTTGGCATAGGTGGCGTAACACTTTATGCGTCCCGTCGAGGTTGCCGTCACCATGCTTTCAAGCAAATAATTTCCCAGAATGCTGGTGCCCATGCCCGTCGCGTTCAACTGTCCGTTGGGTTGTATGGCATCGTACAGATTTAGGGCTTGCGACCCACTGGTGTTTTCTATCCAGCGCGTTGTCCACAGACAAGCCGTGTGTAGCTTTGGCTTGGAAACAGACTCGGCCAACATCTCGAAACTACACAAGGCATGACCCAAGTTGTTGCGGTTCGGCCACGTTTTGTTCGCGAAATCAATGCTGTTGTATTCCGACTCTATCACGCCGATGCGTGCCTTGTCAGCCGCACTTGCCGCGTTGTTGATGGCAGCAATGGCCAAATCCGTTTCTGTGTTCAGACTGCCCGTGTATCGTCTGTACGTCTCGTAAGATGAAACCTGTACGGGCAAATAATTACTGACGGCCAGATAGTCTATTCTCGAAGCGGATGGGCCGGCCAGCAACACGGGCCACCAGTCGGCTTTGCCGTTCACGATGATTTTGATGGAAGGGTCTATGCCGCGCATGGCATCGGCAAATTCAACCACGTCGTTGGCGTACTGCGAGGCTGTCGTGAATCCGTTGTAGCTGGTTTCCAAATACGATTCGTTGCCGATCATCCAAAGCTTGATGCCATATCCTTTCGTGATGTTGGCGTACCGCACCCATTCCACGGCATTGGTCAGCAGTTGCGATTTCGTGGGCTTAGGGCCGCACGTCCAAGGCGAGTACATGGCATCGTAGGCCACGACAACAAGCGGCTGGGCCTGTGCTTTGTTACACACGAGCATGAACTCGTCAAAATCCAACACTTCGCTCTTTGCCGTCTGATCAGGGCGGTAAAAACGCGCATCGGTGGTCGGGAAAGTGCAAAAGGCGGTTCTTGGAGCCGCCGCGCTGTACGGGGGCGAACTGAAATAATAATTGTCCGATTTAGCACCGCGTCATCCATCAGGTAATTCACATTTATTCCCACTTCCTTGCCAGACAGCACCCTGATGACATCATTGACATCAACGGTGAGGTTTGTAACAGGAATTTCCGGCGCGGCGGGTTGTATCTGTTTGTTGTTGCACGCAAGGATGAGGAGTGCCAAACCTAACGCCAGTATGTTTTTTGATTTCGTCATTTCGGTTTCCAAAGCTGGGCGAAGTAATGTATGAGATTTTGTAGCAAATCAATTCTGACAGGTTTTTGCTTGAAACGGTTGTACTGAGAAGCGTTTTGGGCGTTTTTTGTCGAATCTGATTTTGTCCAATCCGAAACAGGCAAGCAAAACCGTGTCATTTCTTTTCGGGTTCTATCACAAAAAGATGCTCTTTCGGTTGGGCAGCCTGATAAGCTCTTTGCCGCAGCACTTCCGACTGTTCTGTTAAATAATGCTCTTGCGGCTTAGTTTCTATGTAGGTTTTCAACTGACCCGCAAACCAGTCGCCTGCCGGATAACGGGTTCTGATGAGTTCTTCCAAATGGAGTTTTACCGCCCCGAAATCGTCTTTTTTCTCAAAGGTTTTCAGCAAGCCGTATTCAACCAATTTCAGTGTTCTTAATTTGCTTTCCATTTTCCACAAATCGGACAGAATCGCCTGTACCTGTAAGGCTTGCCTGTATTGCGGGGTATGTTGGAAATCAGTGAGATTGACACCGGCTTTCAGTTGCACATGACTGAACACGCCGACCAGCACGGAATCAATTCGCAACCGGTACTTACCAGGGCGAAGCGTAGTCATCTCGATTATTTCTTGGTTAAAATCCGCCGCGAAAGGAACCAAGGCAGCACCTTGCTGTTGCGCAGGCAGAATCGGGAATGGCAGCGCGTTTTCTTTCACATGCATTTTACATACGCCCGATTTGACAGAAAAAGACTGAATGCTACAGTTTTGACTGAGGCGTTTCGTTTCCTTGAACGTCTCAGCGATGTGGATGCGGGACACCTGCTTGGGCATCTGGGTGGTTTTCAGGAACTGATAGGCCATGACCAAGTGTCCGGGTGCGGCGGGATGCACCCGATCCTGTGAGATGATTGTCGCCGACGGGTCTTTGGCCTGTAGCTGCGTATTGACGGTCTGTAGGATTGTCCAATAGTCTATCGTGAGCAGTTGGTATTTGTCGGCCAATTGATGTACGTAGTCGGCGCATTGTTTGAGTGCATCGTTCACGCCGAAATGGTTGGGTGTTTTCAATACGGCTGTCTGGTCGTAGATGGTGGGTTTCTGTAGAATCACCCGGATGTTCTTCGACAGGAAAAGTCTCACAATGCTATCCAATTGCACTTTGTACCGGGCAATGGCCGCCTCTCTCTTTTGCAGTGTGTCAACAGACGTGGTTGCCTTCGGGCCATACAGGTTGCGGTTCACATCGTTCATGCCAATCATAATGACCGCGTGCGTGGGCCGGTGTATCAGAATGTCGCTTTCGAGACGGTTGAGTATGCCTTCTGTGACATCACCGGGAACGCCCGCGTTGAAAAAACGCACCTGACGGCCAGGAAACCGCGTGACGTAATACAGAAGGATGTTGTGGTGAAAATCGCCGCCGGTTGTGATGCTGTTTCCTACAAAGCAAACCCTGTCTCCTTGCCCGAAAAATGTTTGCTGGGCATAAGAGATGTGTGTGCACAATAGAAACAAAAAAACAGTGCTATAGAGGTTACGCATGTGTTGTCTGTTAGGTTTGCTACAGGAAAATCGCCGGATTCCGGTCGGCGTTTTAAGCATTTTTTGCTCAAAACGCTAAAGACCCCACTCCAGCCCTCCCCCAAGGGAGGGAGAAAAAACTCCCCCTTCGGGGGGTGGGGGCTTTTCTCCCCTCTCCCTTGGGAGAGGGGCCGGGGTGAGGGCTTTTTTGTCACTTGCCGTTGCCGATGAGCCGCAGCGGAGCTTGGTTTGTTCCCACCAGATAGCATTTCTGTCCTTTGACGGACAGCGGCACTATCGAACGCACGTCTTGCTGGAAAGACAGTCCCTGTCGTTGGAGAGGCATCTTTTTAAAACGGCCTTTCCCATCCCCGACAAGCACCAAACCGGGAAAGGCATCGTAACGGCCCGTCATGAAGTCGGGCGTGTAGTCGTTGCCCAGCAGGAGGACATCTTCTGTTCCGTCGTTGTTGAAGTCGCCGGTTTGGATGGCTTGGATGGGGGCGTACTGCGCCTCTGTCGGCAACGGATGGAAGGCGAACTTGCCCTTGCCTTGGTTCTCGATGTACATCGAACGCATTTCGACGGCCTGCCATTTCTCAAACCCTCCGGCTTCTGAATCGGGAAATATACCGCTGAACGGTTGGACGGCAAACGATTGGTAATCGTTGAACCGAACCTTGAGGGGCGGGTAAACGGCGGCAATCTGGTCCCGGCTGGCAAAGGCGCATTCCTCACCGTTGATGAAATACGTGAGCAAGGGCAGCGCGGAGCCGTTCGGCAGCGGCTTGGCGTACACGCGCACGGGCGTGGCCGGCGTGGCTCCCCAACGGTTGTTCAGGCCCAGGTTTCCGGCGAAGAAGTCCGCATCGCCGTCCCGGTCAAAGTCCGCTTGGGCAATGCTGTACCACCAGCCCGAACTGTTGTCCAGCGATGTGCCTTCCAGTTTCTGCAAACCTTTGCCCCCGTTGTTTTTGAACAGTGTGACGGGCATGAATTCCCCCACCACCATCAGGTCTGGAAACTTGTCGTTGTCCACGTCGGCCCAGACTGCGTCGGTAACCATGCCGACCGCCGCAAGGGCGGGGCACAGGTCTTGGGTGGCGTTGCTGAAGTTGCCCTTCCCGTCGTTGACGAAAAGAAAGCTTTCGGGTGCGGACGGATAGCGGCCTGGAATCACCCTGCCCCCGACGAACAAATCCAGGTCGCCGTCGCGGTCAAAGTCTTCCGCGACCACGCAGCTTCCGCTGGCGTATTCGACCGGGACAGCGGCTGGGTTGAGGGTGAAATTGCCGCGTCCGTCGTTCACGTACAGTCGGTCTTGGTAGGGAGCCGTCAGCGGATTGTATTCGTTTCCGCCGCTCACCACGTATAGATCCAAATCCTTGTCGTTGTCGGCATCAAAAAACTTGCCTCCCGCGTCCTCGAAACCGGGATCGGGCATGTCGCGGCTCACGAAACTGCCGTTTTTTTGCTGAAAAAAGAGTTTTCCGGCAATTGAGGCCGATCCGCTCATCCAAAAATCATCGAGACCGTCGCCGTTGATGTCGCCGCTGGCCAGTTGCGGCCCGTTTTGGGAAAACCGGTGGGGCAGCAAAGGCTCGATGTTGAATTCCTCGTAGTTGTTTTCCTGATGCGTTGCTTTCAAGCCCACCGACGCGGTGATGTCCGTGAAAAGCGGCTGTGAAACGGTGTTGTTGGCAAACGAAAACCCGGCTGGTTTCGCGGCGGCCTGCTTGTGTTCAACCACCAGCATCCGGTTGGCGGCAACGTTGGTCAAACGCTGGTGGCGGCCGTCGGGCCAGACAATGTCCAATGTATCAACGATTGTATCCTTGCCCAAGCCTATGTGAATGCGGTCTTGCTGGGTGGACTGGAACCCCCGGCACAGGCTGTGTTCAATGTATTGGGTGTTTTTACCGTGCGTCAGCTTCACTTTCGCCCCTTGCGAGAAGAGGCCTTTCAACTGTAGGGTCAGGTAGTTGTTCTTGAGAAATCGGTTGGTATTATTTTGAAAGACAAACGGTTCTTCATTCAGGTTGTTGGTGACCAAATCCAGATCGCCGTCGTTGTCCAGATCGGCCAAGGCAGCCCCGTTGGAAAAACCGGCTTTATCCAAGCCCCACCGGCGGCTTTGGTCGGAGAAAGTGAGGTTTCGGTTGTTCTGGAAAACAAAGTTGGGTTTGTTGACCGGCTCCAGCCCTTCCAACCTTTCCAGCAACTGTTTCTTGACGGCGTTGTAATCATAACCTTCCCGTCCGAATTGTTCGTCGCGGTAGGTGGCGAAATCCAGGTTGGTGACATCTCTGGGAATGCCGTTGGAAACGAACAGGTCTTTCCAGCCGTCATTGTCCAAGTCGGCCAGCAAGGCAGACCAACTCCAGTCGGTTTTGTACACGCCCGCCAACTGCCCGATTTCCGAAAAAGAAACATCGCCGTCGGGCAGCAGCCCGTTGTTGATTTGCAGCGTGTTCCGTGAATATTGCGGAAGGTAACCTTGCGTCAACGAGAAATTGAACACCTGGTTGTTGACCCCAATGCTCATTAGTTTTTGCCGCTTGTTGTCGTCGGGCAGCATGTCGGCCACGAAAATATCGGGCAGCAGGTCGTTGTTCACGTCGGCCACGTCGCATCCCATCGAAAAGCGGGAAGTGTGCCGGAGGTAGCTTTTGGCTTTTTCGGAAAAGGTGCCGTCGCCGTTGTTGATGTACAACAAATCGTCGTACGCAAAGTCATTGGCCACATAGATATCCGGCCAGTTGTCTTGGTTAATGTCCACCACAGCCACGCCCAACCCAAACCCTTCGCTGGTGATGCCACTTGTGCGACTGACTTCGGTGAACGTGTTGTTTCCGTTGTTTCTGAAAAGCTTGTCATTGCTCGGAGCCGAGCCGTCCGTCACTTTTGTTTTGGGATAGTTGGGATTCTTCTTTTCGTGGAAATGATTGAGCAGGTACATGTCAAGGTCGCCGTCCCGGTCATAGTCGAAGAAAGCGGCTTGGGTAGAGAATCCCCGGTAGTCCAGGCCGTATTCTTTTGCCTTCTCTGAAAATTTTATTTTTCCGTCGGCCTGCTTGCCCGAATGGATGAAAAGCTGGTTGGGAGCGTGCTTGAGTCCGGCATGGGACACATAAATATCCGGCCAACCGTCCTGATTCACATCCGCGACACTCACGCCGGTACACCAGCCCTGTGTCTGGATTCCTGCGGCGTTTGTGATGTCTTCAAATTTGAAATCTCCCTTGTTCAAGTACAGTTTGCCGGGAACCTGGTTGCCCGCAAAAAACAAATCAACCAAGCCGTCGTTGTTAAAATCGGCTGCCGCCACGCCTGCCCCGTTATAGAAGTAATCGTACTCGAAAATATTGTTGTCAAAGTCGTGGTTCAGTGTGTTCTTGAAAGTGATGTTTGTCTGTGCGGCAGGCAGCAGGTCAAAAAGGCTGTTTTCGGTTTCCTTCTGTTCTGAGGAACTACAGGAAAACAACAGACAAATCAATATACCAATAAGACAATTCGCGTTTCGGGGTGACACTTTCATAGGTGGAATTGCCGGAATACACCGGACTCGAAGCAAGCGGATTATTTTGTTTAGTGATATGATGCAGCGTTTTAGGCATTTTTTGCCCAAAACGGCGTTTCACCGGGGTTCGTGGCACACAGACAGTTTCGTCCACACTGTCGGTCTATATGCCACTATACTGGGGTACATTTGAATTTACGCGTTAATTAAACCGTCATTGCGAGCGGAACGAAAGCCTGCCCCGGCTTGTCGGGGTGAAGCGTGGCAATCTCTCACGGAGTTACGCGCATCTCATCGAGCCGTTTTTTCTGTCCAAACATGCATTCTGGCAGGAACGCGAGCCTTGGGGAAGCGTGTTGCCGAGCCTGTGGGAGTGAGATTGCCACGGCTCCCCGACACGTCGGGGCAAGCATCCGCTATCGCTACGAGCCTCGCAATGACGGTTCTTTCAAATGTACCGCA
>JALOMD010000221.1 GCA_025455595.1 Cytophagales bacterium
AGTCTATGGCTTTCTGGAAAAAACAGACATTAAATTCACTATCCAAATCAATCATTCCCAGGTTTGGGTGACGGCCTACTACCTGCCGCCGGAGATGTTTGGCACCGTGCCGGTTTTCCTGTTATCCACCGATTTGCCCGAAAACGACTATCTGGCGCAAACAACCACCCACAAGCTGTACGACCAGAATACAGAGGCTCGCATCGCCGCCAGCATGGTGCTGGGCATTGGCGGGGCGAAACTGTTGGAACTGTTGAATTACGAACCGCAGGTCTATCACCTGAACGAATCGCACGGGCTGCCGCTGGCGTTTTATCTGTACCGAAAGCACAAAACCGTGGCCGAAGTGAGAAAACGGTTGGTTTTCACCAATCACACGCCCGAACAGGCCGGCAACCAAACCACAGAGATTCATCTGTTGGAACGCTTGGGCTTTTTTTCAGGAATTTCGTTGCCTGAAGTCCGCCAAATCACCGATACCAACAGCGATATTCTGGACCACACCATGGCGACGCTGCATTTGGCGGGCCTTGCCAACTGTGTTTCCAAAATGCACACGCAGGTGATGCAAAAAACATGGAGCGGGTTTTCGGACATTTGTCCGGTTATTTCCATTACCAACGCCCAAAACCGAAACTATTGGGCCGATGCCGAATTGTACCGTGCCCTGGAGCAAAACAATGACCAGGCGTTGGTCAGTCGCAAAAAACACTTCAAAACGCTGTTGTTCGAGGAAGTGGCCGACCAGACAGGCGAAGTGTACAGAGAAAACATTCTGACCCTGGTGTGGGCACGCCGCTTCACCGGCTACAAACGCGCCGATTTGCTGCTGTACGACACGGAGCGTTTTCTGAAAATCATTACCAGTGAGAAATACCCAATTCAAATCATCTGGGCGGGCAAACCTTACCCCACCGATTACGCGGGCGTTTCGGTGTTCAACCGGCTGGTTCATTTTGCGAAACGCTACCCGAACTGTTCGGTTCTGGTGGGTTATGAAATGCGTCTGTCCAAAACGCTGAAACGCGGTGCCGACGTGTGGCTGAACACGCCGCGCCTCACCCACGAAGCATCGGGAACCAGCGGCATGACGGCGGCCATGAACGCCGCCCTGAACTGCACCATGCCCGACGGCTGGATTCCGGAATTTGCCCGGCCTAACGAGAATTGCTTCCTGCTGCCACTCGACGACCCGACTTTTCCCGAACACGAACAAGACGAAATAGACGCACGAAACCTGTACGATATGCTGGAAAAAACGGTGATTCCCATGTACTACGACAAGCCCGACCAATGGGTGCGCCTGATCAAGCAAAGCATGACAGACGTTTTGCCGTATTTTGACTCGAACCGCATGGCGAAGGAATACTATGATTTGCTGTACAATGCTGTGCCTGTCTGATATTTTTCATCGCGACAAGTCAGGACATTGATCATCGTTTCGTAGGGGCGAAAGATTTTTCGCCCTTGTTTCGTTCAGGCCGCGTCAAGGATTATCCGAGTCTATGGGAAGCAAGGGCGACCCACCGGTCGCCCCTACAGATTGCGTTTTGGGCAAAAATCTGTCAAAACGGTTGTTCGTACAGAAAATAGTACCTTTTCAGACAGCGAAACCCCAATGACGCATCTCTGTAGGGGCGGGGCTTGCCCCCGACACGTCGGGGCAGGCTCCCGCCCTTGTCACGTGCAGGCTCGGATTGAAATTGGCAAAGCCTATGCCTGAGAGGGCAACCGCAAGCCCCGCCTACAGAAATACGTTTTGAGCAATTTTTGTCTAAAACACTGCAATTTTGTCTTTTCAAACAGTGAATTTCAAATATACCAATACAGCTAAAAGCCAACTGCTAACAACCAACAACCATATAGAAAACACACAAATTTCCCCGTCCATGAACCGTAGCAAACAAGCCTCTTTGTTGTATTATCTGCAAATTTCCATCGGTGTCACCCTGATTCTATACGTAGGCCGAACGGTACTGATTCCGCTGTCTTTCGGAATGCTGATTGCGATGGTTTTGTATCCGTTCTGCCGCTGGATGGAACGCAAAGGATTGTCCCGCACGGCAAGCATTGGCACAAGTCTGTTCCTTTTGCTGGTAATCACTTTGTCACTGATGGGTTTGCTGAGTTGGCAATTGGTGGCCTTTCAAAAAGAATGGCCTCTGATCAGCAGCAAACTTGATGTGTCGGTAAAAAATCTTCAAGATTGGGTGGCGACGTACTTTAACATCACGCTGGACATGCAAACACAGTGGGTGCGGCAACTGCTGATGAACGCGGGCAACCGGCTGGGTTCGTTGGTGACCGGCACCCTCACCGTCACGGCCGGGCTTTTGTTTTTCCTCATCATTGTGCCTTTGTTTGCCGCCTTGTTTCTGTATCACCGCCGGTTGTTCATTCGCTTTCTGGATGCCTTGCTGGGCGACAGCTATCACCAGCCGGTGGCCCGCATCCTCAGCCAAACCATACAGACGTATCACAACTACATCAAGGGTTTGTTGATGGTCTATGCCATTGTGGGCGTGCTCAACAGCTTGGGATTGGCCCTGTTGGGCATCCGGCAGCCGATTCTGTTCGGCATGATTGCCTCTGTCCTCACCATCATTCCGTATGTGGGCATCACCATCGGTTCGCTGCTGCCAATGGCCGTGGCTTGGATCATGTATGATTCCATGTGGTATCCGCTGGGCGTGGTGGCCATTTTCGCTTTTGTGCAATATTTGGAAGCCAATGTGATTTTCCCGCTGGTGGTGGGCACACAGCTCAAAATGAACGCACTGGCGGCGTTGGTGGCTTTGCTGGTGGGCGGCGTGATTTGGGGCGTTTCGGGCATGGTGTTGTTTCTGCCGTTTGCAGCCATCCTGAAAATCGTTTCCGACTATGTGGAAGAATGGAAGCCGCTGAACATTCTGCTCAGTCCGATGACCGAACCCAAAACTTCCAAGATGACGGATTGGATTAAACAGTTGGGGAAGAAAGGGGGGTGAATGGTTGATGGTTGAATGGCTGGGGTGTAAACGATATTTGCTTTGTGAATGCAATTGTAGCACATGCTTCAGCCTGTGCAAAACGTAAGTTCGGCGAAGCCAAATCCGACAGGGTTTTTCACCACAGCGCATTTACAAAATAGTATCTTTTGCAAGTGCGAAACCCACCTGCCTGTCCTTGAATCCGTCATTGCGATCCCGCCGTGGCGGGAGTGGCAATCTGCTCGGCACAGGCTCGGCCAACACGCTTCCCCAAGGCTCGCGTTCCTGTTCAGACGCACGTTTTCACAGAAAAACGGCCCGAACAGGCTCTGTACACTACCGGCGGCAGATTGCCACGGCTTCGCCTCGCAATGACGGCTCGATGAGAATGCACAGGCTAAAGCATGTGCTACAATTGCCGCCGTTTTGGGCAATTTTTGTCCAAAACGCCCTTTGACTTTGTGACACATCAACCATTCAGCAATCAACCATTCAACTTCTCGTCGGAGCATCCACCAGAGCCAACAGCGGCACTTGCGTGTGAAAGACCATCCGCTGGGTGTTGCCCCGGTTCAGCAGCCGCTCAAAGAAATTGTGCCGATGCGGCATCATCACCAGCAAATCGGCTTTCGATTCCTGCACGCCCTGGTCAATGCCCTCTCGGATGTCCTCATTGTACAGGAAAGTGTAGCCGTGTTTCAGTTCCCTGAACTCGTTCTCCCAATAGCCGTCATGACCGTATTCTTGAGTAGTGGCAACGGTTTGGGGCAAGTGCAACACTTCCACCATCGCGTCAAAAGCCTTGGCAATCTCCTTGAGGGGACGCAGCACGTCCGAGCCGTGCGGCGGCTCAAAATCACAGGCAAACAGAATACGGCGGATGGAATGATAGGCGCAATGCGGGGGCACCACCAAAACCGGCACATCACCTTTTTTCAGCAAGGAAAGCGGGGTGCTGCCCATGAGCAACTCCACCAGCGGGTTGGTTCCGCGCAAGCCCGTTACCACCAAATCGGCTTGCTGCTGCTTGAAAACAGAACGCAACTCGTTCACGACAGAACCCATTTTGATTTCATACGAAACTTCCACCGGAAACAGGTGGACAATCTGGTATTTTAGCTCCTCCAACAGTTTTTTGTGCTGCTTGGTGATGTCGTCCAGATTCGGAACATCCACCGGAACATCGGTGGCGATGAGGGGCAACTCAAAGGCATGGAACAACACCAGCTTGGCTCCGGTTTTTTGGGCAATGTGAGCCGCATATTTGGTGGCGTTCCAGGCATTTTCGGAATAATCCGTCGGCACGATGATCGTTTTCATGGCTTCACACGTTTAGCTTGATTCAACAGAACTGTAATGAGAGATAAAGATAATCAGGTGTGCCATGCGGTTGAGATGATGTGGCTCATTGGCACAGGTGATGCTGTCCCATCACCTGCAAGGCATAATGTTTGTTACCACAGGACATGTACCGATGCAGGTTTTGTGCAATAATCAACTTACCTTAGAACAAGTATGAATACGCACGATTTTCGGGAGAAACCTTTGATTCCGGGAAACTAAGTGATACATTGCTGTTGCTTCTGTAAGAGCAAATACAGAAGCAACAGCAATGTCTTCGGTACCGCTGCTCCATCATCTGTCGAGTCAGGGTTTTGTATCATAGAAAGATACTATTTTTTAAAACCTGTCCCCTCTTACGAATGCCACACGCTGGCACAACCACTTGTTGAGCATGAAGACCATTCTTATCATCGAAGACAATGCCGAGGTATTGGCAAACACGGCAGAGATTCTGCAATTGTCCGGCTACTGCGTACTCACTTCCGCCAACGGCAAGGAAGGCGTGGAAATGGCCCGCGCCCAGCATCCCGACCTGATTTTGTGCGATGTCATGATGCCCGAACTGGATGGCTACGGCGTGTTGCATTTGCTCAACCGACATCCGGCCACCGCTTACATCCCGTTTGTTTTCCTGACCGCGAAAGCCGAAAAATCCGACATCCAGAAGGCGATGAGCCTCGGGGCCGACGGCTACCTGATCAAGCCGTTTGATGACGTGTCGCTGTTGGAGATGGTGGATATGCGGTTGCAAAAAGTCGAGTTGCTGAAAGAGGAATTCAAGCGGAACGGCGAAGGTTTTGACGATTTTCTGCAAAAAGCCAAAGGCGTGGGAGAATTGCACCAACTACTGAACGAAGGCCGCAGGATCATGCACGTGAAAAGAAAGCACCTGATTTACATGGAAGGCGACTACCCCGGCGCGGTTTATTTTGTCCACAAAGGCAAAGTGAAAACCTTCAAGACCAACCGCGAGGGACGGGAACTTATCATGGAAGTGTTCAAGGAAGGCGATTTTTTCGGCTACGAGGAAATCATTGAAAACTGCAATTACCATGAGTCGGCAGCCGCCCTCGAAACATCCGAGCTGTACGTGATTCAGCGGCAAGACTTTAACGATTTGCTCTACCGCAACCGCGATGTGTCTGACAAATTCATCAAAATCCTGGCCGGCGAACTCATGGATCGGGAAGAACGGTTGTTGCAACTGGCCTACAACTCGGTGCGCAAGCGGGTGGCCGATTCGCTGGTGCTGCTGCATGAACGCTACCAAGAAACGGAGATGCCCAGCGAATTCAACGTAACCCGCGAGGATTTGTCTAACCTGGTGGGGGCTTCCAAAGAAACCGTTATCCGCACCTTGTCCGATTTCAGGCAGGAACACCTCATCCATATCAATGACCAAGGCACCATTCAGTTAGTGAACCTGGAACGGCTGCGCAACCTGCGGAATTGAATTTTCAGAGATTGTTTAGAATTTTACCTCATAGTGCCGTTTTGAGCAAAAAATGCCCAAACGCTTCTCTGTAGCCT
>JALOMD010000222.1 GCA_025455595.1 Cytophagales bacterium
GCCGGAATTGATGTTTTCAAGCAAAAACCTTTGATAAAAGCTTCGTTTAAATACTCCCTAACAGTAAACGTGATTATTTGGATAGTGTTCATACTAACGACTATGGTTACCAACGAAACAGAACATACGTGGTTAGTGGTAATCCTGCCTGTCTTTGCCTTTGGAGTTTGTACAATAGTCACCACATACACACTTGGACTTTTGATATGCAGGATAATCAAAAAAAGATCGAGCCTTGTAACCCGACAATGAAACTGCAATCAAAAAATGAGATACATATCAACATAAGAGTCACTTTTTGTTGATAATCATACAGTTAACTCAGCCGCTAGCCTCTGGCGAGTGGCGACTGTCGCCCGGCCTCTGGCCGGAATCAGGCCCGAAAATCCACAGAAAAATTCAAACAATATATTGATTTTCAACGAATTACATAAAAAGGAAACCTGTTTGTTGGCATCCGTTTCCGGCCAGAGGCCGGATGATAGTCGCCACTCGCCAGAGGCTAGCGGCTGAGTTAACTGTATGATTATCAACAAAAAGTGACTCCATAGAACTGGTGCAAGTGAACTTCGTTCATGCCTTCCAGCCAAGCCATTTGAGATTTTAATACTACAAAAAACAGCGTTTTGGGCAATTTTTAGGCTTTTTTAACACAATTCCCTGTGTCATTCTGTGAAAACCCTGTGACAAGCACGCGACTGTGCGGGAAACGGACAAACGCCTCGTCTTGGAAAGGGCATTCTGTTCTCATAAGATTCTTGACAGAATTACAATACGATAGAAAATAATAAACAGAAAACCACATCTCACCCATGACCAAAGTTCCATCACTATTTCTCACGATTGTTTTTTCAATTGCCGCCTACAGCCAGACACACATCCGCAACGTCACCGTTGTGGATGTCGTCAACAAGAAACTGGTGCCGGGGCAAAGCGTTTTGATTGAAAACGGACGAATTTCCAATATTGCGCCTGCGAAAAAATCCAAAACGCCCGCCAATGCCGCCGACATAGACGGCACCGGCAAATACCTGATGCCCGGCATGACCGATGCCCACGTCCATTTTTTCCAGAGCGGCGGCCTCTATACGCGTCCGGACGTGATAGACCAGCGCAAACAGGTTCCTTACGAAACAGAGATTGCGTGGACACACGCCAACATGGAGGATTTCCTGCGCCGCTACTTGCGGGCGGGCATCACCACCGTGTTCGATGTCGGCTCCACGTACAATTTCCTCAAACGCCGCGACTCGCTGGCAAACGCCCCGTTTGCACCCAAAGTCTATATGACCGGGCCGCTGCTCACTTCCCGCGAACCCGCCGCGTACCGCAACCTGAAAAACGACGCGCCTTTCCGGTTGGTCGCTTCGGTGGAAGACGCGCGGCGCGGTTTGGCAGAACAGTTGCCTTTCAAGCCCGATTTGGTTAAAATCTGGTACATCGTCAATTCAGACAGCTTGGAACTGACAGCCCGGCGGTTTTTGCCGATTGTCCAGGAAGTGATAGAAACCGCTCACAAAAACAACTTGAAAGTGGCTGTACACGCCACACAGAGAATAACGGCGCAACTGGCCGTTGAGAACGGCTGCGATTTTCTGGTGCACCACATAGAAGACGAGCCGGTGACCGACGAGTTTGTGCGGCTGTTGAAGGCGAAAAAAACAGTGCTTTGCCCCACGCTGATTGTGGGTAGCGGCTACAGCAATACGTTCGGGCAACGGACAAACTATAGTGCCTACGAATTGAAAAACGCCAATCCGCAGCAGATCGGCTCTGTATTCGATGTGAAACACTTGCCGGAGTCGGCTCTGTTCAAGCGGTACAGGCAAATATTCAGCAGTGCCGAACGCCTCGCCCGCATAGCACAAGCGGATTCCATCAGGAAATCGAATCTCAAAAAACTCGCCGACGGCGGCGTAACGATTGCGGCCGGTACGGACGCGGGCAACATTGGCACGCAACACGCCAGCTCGTACCTGACCGAACTGAAAGCGATGAAAGAAAGCGGACTGACCAATTGGCAAATCCTACAGACAGCCACTGTGAATCCGGCGAAAATACTGGGAAAAGAGAAGACGACCGGCAGTGTATCCGTCGGTAAAACCGCCGACTTGCTGCTGTTGGATGCCAACCCGGTGGACGACTTGGACAATCTGACCAAAATCAACTTGGTCTTCAATTGCGGACAAGCCGTAAGACCTGACACACTGATCAAAGAAACGCCTTTGGCCTTGGTACAGCGGCAACTGAACGCTTACAACGCCCGCAACATAGAGGCGTTCTTGGAACCTTATGCCGACGATGTGGAGCTTTACACATTTCCCGACAAACTGACCGCCAAAGGCAAAGCCGCCATGCGCGAACGTTACGCGGGTTTCTTTGAGAAAACACCCGAACTGCACTGTGAAATCAAAGGCCGGATTGTGCAGGGAAACGTTGTGATTGACAAAGAAAGTATTACCGGCATTGGGGAAAGAACATTGGAAGCAACGGCTATTTACCGCATTGAGAACAACAAAATAGCGAAGGTTTATTTTGTGCGTTGAGACACGCGTTTTAAGCAAAATTTTCCCAAAACACAGATGTGTTTTTGTGAGGAGCGTTTTAAGCAAAAAATGCGTAAAACGTTGACGGAATTTTGTTCAAACAATCGAAAACACAGAAAAGGCGTTCGGAACAGTTCCGAACGCCTTTTCTGTATGAAGGCAACAACATTCAACAACTAATACTAAAACAAAATGAATATTGCGTATTTGATTTTGATAAGTCACTGGTAATAAATTTAGGACTTTCGCTTGGCTTGAGAGACGGGGTATTGTTGTAGTCCCGACAGGTCGGGATTCACCCCAAGGGTGATTGGCCGCAGTCAAGCCACGCAAGCGTGGCTCTCCGAATGGCATTCGGAGCTACCAGCGAAAGTTATAGAATTATTTACCCAAGACTAAAGACGCAAGACTCATGACTTTTATAATTGACAGTCAACAATCCGAATTACTGCCCGGACGGCGGCGTACTGGGCTGTCCGTACTGATTGCGGCTGACAATCGCCTGCGCCATTTGCAAGTGACTGGTGATGACCGGCAACGTCCGGTTGGCATAAGCCTTCAGGCCAGCGTCTTGACCCTGTTGGTTGTTGATGTATGTTTGGTAGTCGCTCTGTGCCTTGGTGTGCAAAGTCACTTGGCCATTCATGTACTCGCGGCTAAATGCACTGCGGCCACCGGCTGCCGTGGTGTCTGTACCGGTGCCCGTTCCGGTAGAATCGTTCAGGCTGTTCAGGCGAGTGAGCAGGCTACGCGCCGAACTGTCCAATTGCGACGAGTCGGGCACGGTGAAGTTACGCAGCCGGGCCAGCGAGTCCAACGACCGGTTGGCGGCCGTGTGATGGTCAATCATCATCTGTGCATAATTGCGCACCGCTGTGTCTTGGCTGCGCGTCAGGGCCAAACGACTGGTTTGGATTTCGGCATTGTTGCCCATCACGGCCATGCGCATGAACGCCTGGTCGGTGCTGTTCAATTGCGGCGTAGCCGGATTGTTGTCGTCGTCGTTGTTACAGGCACTGAACACCGCCATACACACTGCCAACAGGGCCGCCCAGCGGAATCCATTGGTCTTCTTAACAAGGAAATTTTTCATAAAGCACACGAATTTTGTTGAAAATAGGTTTGTGTGCCCCAACAGGCAAAAAACAATGCCTCGCCAGCCTTGGGCAAGCTATTGTAGCACATAGAACAGGCTAATTGTCAAGTGACTGATAGACAGTTTGTTAACCTGAAATGTGTCTTTTCAACCATTTTCCGACCGATTTTGCCATTTTGTGCGGTTTTCTGTAGCAAATAAAGAAAAACAAAACAAAGACTTTGTATTTCTTGAAACAGTACAATGACAAGCCGAGAAAGCCACATGCGTACGGATTGCGACAGCGGGGCGAAATGAAATTTTTTCCACATTTTGAACGCTTTCTTGCACAAACAGGGATGCAAAAACGGGACAGCACAGAACTCCGAACCGAGTCGGATGCAGGTCGAATGGGAATGGGTGGGATTCAACCGAACAATTTTTTCGCAAGGCGGCCAGCGTAAGGCACGAGGTCGGAGAGGAGCTTGCCACCGACGGAGAAATCGGTGGGCGGGTAGGAGTGGAACCGAAAGTTTACACTGTCGGTGTGGGCGGCGGGCACGCCGAAGAGACTCGCCAGCAAAGGCGTGAGCCGGGTCGCTACTTTCCGCTGCTGCTTCACCGACATGTACCAGTCAGACAGTTCGACGGTGATGTCGGTTTGGCCGCGTTGCTGAGGCGTTCTGGCCCCGACATAGACTTCACCGTCGCGGTAAGGCACAAAGTGGACAGTGGTTCTTTCGCGCAGTTCCTCGCGGCTCGGCCCGCCTTTCGGATTGAAGAACAGGTCGTTGACTGCGTTTGTGAGTTGCTGCGCAATGTCGGCGTACTGCGCCGTGTCCAAGGCGGGGCAGGTGATGCGGAGGTAGGGCATGGTTTGTGAATCAAGTGTTTTTTTACAGACAGACGGCGTATGAAGTCAAACCAATAACGTGCCTTTCGCAAATGGATTAAGGCGTTTTGGGCAATTTTTGCCCAAAACACAAAATACTGTCGGCAAAAGCCCCGTAGGGGCGGCCTGTCTGTAGAAATACAGAGAAACCACAGAAAAGCTCCGTAGGAGCGACCCGATTTTCGTTGCATGAAAAGGGCCGCTCCTACGGAGCTTTTCTTCTGCCCATAGCCGTTTTCTACAGACAGGCCGCCCCTACGGGGCTTTTCCGTTTCGGGCGTTTTTTGCCCAAAACGCCCGAAAAAAAACGAATATTCAACAATCACAAGAATTTCGCTTGTAGTCCCGACTTGTCGGGACTACAACAGCCGCTTTCTTCTGTTTCGTAAACGTGAAGCGAAAGTCCTACATCAATTCACATCTTTCCCTTGTTCCAAGGTTTTGATCATGTTTTCCAGTGCCGCCTTATTGTTTGAATCGGGAGCTTTCGGCAGGGCTGCCTTGGCGAATTTCAGGGCATTTTTGTAATCGCCCGTTGCAGAAAAGCCGCGTACCAATCCCATTGCCGTGGTGAATTCGCTGGGGTGCTTCTTGGCGTTCATCTGGAAGACGGCCAAGGCTTCTTTCGGTTGTTTCAGGGCTATCAATTGCCGGGCGTACTGATGGATTTCCGTGACGTTGCCCATCGGCATGGCCTCTTTCATCAGCGTGGCGGCTTCGGCGGATTGTCCGGTGAGTTCGAGGATGCGGGCCTTGGTGCGTAACGTGGTGAAATTCTTCTGTCCGATGAACGTGCCGTTGATGGCCGTGCTGGCCCAGTTCAACGCTTCGGGCAGGTTGGTGTTGTGGTCGGCGCAGAAATTGGCGGCCTGCGTCCACGCCTGCCACGTGAAACCCTTGTCGGTGCGGAGTTCGTGGCGGAACGAGGCCAGTTGGGTTTTCACCAAGTCGGTTTCCACTTTGAAGGGAATCGTGAGTTTCTCCCACGTCAGCGCAACTATCGCCGAGTTGTCGGTTTGGTCGGTGAATGCGTAGGTGAGGCGTTCGATGCTTTCGGTGCGTTTCACGGTTTTCACGTTCACGCGCAGCGCGTCTTCGGCGGGGTCGTAGAAATAGCTGCCCCACGAGGTGCTGTTTTTGGAGAAAATGACCGTGGCCGCGCCGTCTTCGAGGGCCATGAACAGGCCGTATTTGCCCGCCGGAAGGTCTTTGCCTTCCACTTTCACGTCGGTGCTGAAGGCGATGGTGGTGTTTTCGTTGGCTCCGGCCCGCCACGGCGCGGCCTTGCTGGTGCCGAAACCGAGGTCTTTGAAGCCGTAATGGGC
>JALOMD010000223.1 GCA_025455595.1 Cytophagales bacterium
GAACTCAATTGCCGAGCGACAGCGAGTAGCCGACAAATATGCCAAACACCCGGTGCTGAGACAGTACGTCGCTGCGCGACTGGCCTTGGCCGGGCTTGTTCAAATTGACCAAGCCAAGGCCATAGCGGGCTTCGAATGTTGCCACTCCCGGCCCCAAGGGCAAGCCCACACCGGCACCGATGTTCAGCCCGGCATCCATGCGGCTGACTTCGTCAGAGCCGCCCAAGTACAAATCGTTGCCGCTGTAGTTGTCGGGTTCGTCGCCAAACCTAACAGTGGCACTTTCTGAACTACCTCCCCCGGAAAACCTGTAACGGCCACCCAGCCCAAAGCCAAAGTACGGCCCGGCATAGCCGAAAAAGTGCAGTTCGTCGGCCTCGCCGAAGCGGTACTTGGCAAGCACGGGTATTTCCAAGTAGTTCAAACCAAGCCGGATTTCCGCAGAGCTGCTGGTTTCGCGCCAGCCTTTCTGCACAAACAGCAGTTCGGGCTGTATGGACAGCGCATCGGTGAGCGGCAGTTCAAAGGCCGCACCCAACGCAAGGCCGGCTTTCGACTTCACATCGCCAAACGCAACATTGTCGCTCAGGCTCATGGTGCTTACGGTAACTCCTAACTTGGGTGTGATGATGAATTGGGCTTTGGCAAGTAGATTGATGCATATACATGCGGATACAGTCAACAGAGTTTTTCTCATACGATTAGCTAAATGATAAGTGAAGTGAATAGATATATACAAAGATTCAACGTTCCAAACGGTAAGTTTCTCCTTCCCGGGCGATTACACCGTTATCAGAAAAAGATTCTTCATAGCCAAAGACCAATGTTGAAGAAGTGAGTTCACGGATATCGTATTCCTGATCGTCTATTTCAATCTGGGTTTCGCTGATGCGCCGCCACGGTTCGGGATCGTCCTCTTCGTCGTCCACAATCAGAGTGCCGTTTGCCCGAAAGTCAATGGTGAATTCACCTCTTTGAAAAGTTTCCCTGTCAGTGACAGGCGCACTTCCCGAACGGGTATAGGTACCGGTGGTTTCGATTACATTCCATTTTCCGAGTATGTCAGCTTTCGGCTCTGTTTTGTCCTTGCAGGCAGTCCAGAATAACGAGGTTGCCAACACCAATCCGTAAATGGTGGGTTTTTTAGCGATAAAGTTTGACATGGCAAGAATGATAGCTTAGTTGATTAATGATTTTATGCGGAGTTTTGGCCGTTTTTCGCCCAAAACGCGGCCAAGCGGTTCTTCGAGGTTCCGAAAAGTGCTTTTCCGTAACACCCTCTGAACCCGTGCGTAACGTCAGTTACCCAAAATCAATAGGAGAGACAAATGAGAACTTGCGGGGGTTTTGGACAAAAATTGCTCAAAACACCCGCGATTCGCCCGGTCAGTTTTGCTGGTGCGTCCAAACGGTTGACTTCCGGTTGGTCGGGGTCAGCGTGCCGGTGTAGGTTTGCAGGATGCGTTCGTTTTGGGTGACGTACAGTGTAAAATCGCTGGAGGTGTTGGTGCCGCTTCGGCAAGAGCCGTAGTATTGCACCCAAACTTCATAACGCCCCACAGGAGCCGTGCCCGGTGTCCAAAATATGTTTTCGTTGGGGCCTTGGTTGCAATTGCCGCAGAGGCAGTCCACATCAAGCTGGCCGGTGCTGCGGTCGGCGATTTTGTTTGCAAAATAAATAATTTCCCCGTTGGGGTCTTTTACATACAAGTCCAAGTCAACGTTGGCTTCGTTGGTAAACTTGAGGTTGAACCGTGGGTTTCCGGGAGCACCGGTGAGGCGGGGCGGCTCTTCTTCTCTGCGACGGCAACCGTCAAACACCAGACCAAGGGCTAACAGGAGCAGGATTGTAAACGTGTTTCTCATAAAATTTTGGAAGGAATAAAGGTGAAAATTGAACAATAACCAGCATAGCTTTCCCGAGCCGTGTCAAATCCAGACCACAGCAAACATGAAGACCCATGCAGAATCTGTCGGTTAGTTAACAAAAATGACAATAGTAAACGGTCATTGCCAAGTCTCCATACCTAAGTGTCATATTTTTCTGACGAAACGAGATCACTTTCTGACGAGCCGTTTTTCGCCAGCTTGGTGCGAATGATGGGCAGGGCTTCAAGCAACTGGTTCATAGCCGCTTGGCTGGCGGGTATCTCGGCGGTGCCTATGTATAGCTTGGTTTTGTTGACACTGCTCAGGTGCAGCAGGTTCACCAAGTGGCTGCGCGAAGCCCGGAAGAAGAACGGGTCGTCAAGCTGCTGGGCCACCAACGCCAAGTGGGTGCTTACCGAAAAGTTGCCAGTTTTGGTCACCACCTGCACGTAGGCTCCGTTGGCAACGGCGTAAAGGATGTCGGCTTTGGCCACCTTGGTGTGGCCGTGCTTGCCGGGCAGAAAAACACTGTCTTGAAACAAGGATTCGAGTGAAGAAGATTTCATGATAGCGAAACGAGGGCGATTTGTTGCATATCCGTTGTTGAATGGCAGACAGCAGGACAATATCATCAACGAAGTTGTACTTTTTTTCTGCTTATGCGCGGTTTGCTTCGACGAAGCCAGCATTCTTTTTGATGAATCGGGCTATTTTTCTGACAAGTTTTCGTGATTTTTTCAAAAAAACGAAAAATATGCCCCCGCATTTGGTGGCTCTTCTTGGCAAAACGATATATTTGGATGCCAATCGGGTTTGTTTGAGAACCTGATGGGTAGCCTATCCAGCTATGCCCTTCCCTTTCGCCGACATGCCTTGCCTACTTGGCAGGTGTTGGCACCACACTGGGGTTTTTGGTAGAAAATAACCAAAACGCTCATTGCCATTTTTTGATCCCATTCTGTCCGTAAAGTACGAGGACTTATGCAAACCTTGGCCAGAGTCCAAACTCTGGCCAAGGTTTGCATAAGTCCTATTATTTGAAAGAATTAATTGCATGATAACAGTTGATAGTCCGTAAAATTTGTAAAAAACGCCGTTTGTCACCAAAAAACTCAGAAAAGCCGATGAGAGTATCAACGCTATCTTTTATTAGCATTATTACGTATTTCATCATCAGTGCCGCATTTGCCCAGACTTGGCAAGAGCAACGGCACGCCGCCATGCTTGCTTATGGAAGTGGAGATTATGATAAGGCAATCGCATTGGCAGAAAATGCCTTGCAAAAAGCAATTGACATGTCGGCGGCTAACGATACTAATTTCATTGCACTACAAGGCGACTTAGGAGGCTACTTGATGCTGAAAGGCCGCTTGGTCGAAGCAGAAAAACATTTGTCTAACGCCATGACAGCAAGCCAATCATTAGGTGCAGTAATACCTCCGTACATTGAAATAAACATTACTAACACATTGGGAGAAGTATATTACAAAAAAGCGGATTTTCGACGTGCCGACTCTGTGTTCCGCAAGGTGGTGGAAATGAGTCGTATTTCACTGCCACCCACTGATCCTATTCGTATCTCCGCTCTGAACAACTTTGCAATTGTGAATGTTCGCATGGGTCAATACACTATAACTGAGGAAACGTACCTAGAAATCTTGGATCTTCAACGTATGTCTGTTGGTGACAAACATCCTAATTACGCTTTTACACTGAATAATCTCGGCACTTTTTATGCCGGCACAAACCGCTATGCAGAGGCAGTAACTGTTTTGAGCCAAGCTGCAAGCATACAAGAAACTCGCTTGGGATCTTCGCACCCCGATTTGGCTCGTTCACTTTCCAATTTAGGTTTGGTACAAGAAAAATTAGGCGACTACGCCACAGCTGAAAAGTCTCTGCTGAAGGCATTAGGAATTAGAAAATCAAGATTGGGCGAAACGCATGAGGAGTATTTGATAACACTGAACAATTTAGCGAGCCTGTACCAAGCAACTAACCGAATGACAGAAGCATCAGCCCTTGCACAACAAATAGCCAATGCCCGTCGCCGCAGCCTCGGTGCTAACCATCCAGACTATGCAGCCGCACTGTACAATTTGGCGAAAATGGAGGCGAACCAAAACCATCATGTTCAGGCCCAACAATTGTTGAATCAGTGTTCTGCTATTCTACTTCCTCTGTATCCGCAAGAAGCGAATACTTATCTGAAGACGCTTGCCTTTTTAGCTGCTTCCTATGCCCGTACTGGTGCGACGCAAACAGCAGACAGTATTTCTAATGTCGTCTCTACACTTTTGGACAATCCTCAGAACCCTGTTATTCCGGGCTTGGCCGATGTATTCGGTATGTTTGCCTTAATGCGATACCGTCAAAACAGATCTGAACAGGCTTTGGGATTTTGGAATAAGGCTATATCATTAAGAAGTAAAACATTGGGAACTAACAATGTTGAATACACAACACTGTTAGTAAATAAAGCAATTAGTGAAGCATCCTTAAGCAAAATGCCTGAAGCTTCGCAGAATCTGCGACAGGCATTAGAAATACTCGCACAGATGAGCCACGCCACGTTTACAGTACTCAGTGATCGTGAAAAAGAACAATTACAAGAACGTGTCTTCTTAGCTAACGAGTCTTTTCTCAACGTGATTGCCAAAACAGTCTCACCTTCGCCTGACCAACTCTCAACGGCTTACAATGCACGGCTAACGATTAGGCAAATGCTCTTTAATGCATCGAAGGAGTCTTGGTTTACATTGAAAAACAGTACCGACAAGGATTTGAAAAATCTCTATACATTATGGCAATTAAGAAGAAATATATTGGCAAAATTATACAATCAAGGGCTTGAACAACCGAAAAGGGGCAGTGCAAGCATTGTTTCTTTAGAGAACGAAGTAGATTCGCTTGAAAAAAGATTGATTTTGCAATACGAACCGCTTGCAGCCCGGCGAAGATATGAAAAGGCGAACTGGGAGGCTATAAAGACTAAGTTGAGCAAAGGTGAGGTTGCTATTGAAATCGTTCGTTACTACTTGAGTGATTTCAAACCCCCCGGTCGCCTCACCGACACCGTCCGCTACGCCGCTCTCATCATCAAGCCCGAATCACAGCACCCCGAACTGGTGCTGCTGCAAAACGGTAACGACTTGGAAGGCCGCTACCTTGAGGCTTACCGCAACGACCTGCGCAACCAAACCTACGAAGCCGATGCCTACCAATGGTTCTGGCAGCCCATCGCCGAGAAGCTCCGGGGCGTGAAAACCGTCTATCTATCCGCCGACGGCGTGTACCATCAGATCGCGCTGGGTGCGCTGCGCAACCCGGCCACCGGCCGCGACCTGTCCGACGAACTCGACCTGCGGCTGCTTAACTCCACCCGCGAGTTGCTGGCACCTGCCCCGCTGCCGGCCAAAGGCGGCATCGCCCTGTTCGGCTTCCCGGATTACGAACAGGCGACAACCCCAAAGCTGGCCCGGAGCGAAACCGCCGAAAAAACGCCCCGCTACGCCCCCGACACCGAACGCGGCCACGACTGCACCCCGCTGCCCGGAACCAAGGCCGAGGTCGAATCCGTGCGCGACATGGCCGCTGGCAAAGGGCTGCCCGTGCAAGTGTACCTGGCCACTGATGCGACGGAGGAAAGAGTGAAAGCCTTGCAAAGCCCGCGTGTGCTGCATTTGGCCACGCACGGCTATTTTGAGGCCGATGCCGCGCAAACGGCCGCCAACCCAATGCTGCGGTCGGGCCTGCTGTTGGCCGGAGCCAAGCACACCCTCGACAGAAAAGACACGATGATCCTGACCAACCAAGCCGAAGACGGCGTACTGACGGCCTATGAAGCGTCGGGGCTGGACATGGACGGCACCGAGTTGGTGGTGCTCAGCGCGTGCGAGACGGGCTTGGGCGAGGTCAAGAACGGCGAAGGCGTGTACGGCCTGCAACGCGCCTTCGCCA
>JALOMD010000224.1 GCA_025455595.1 Cytophagales bacterium
GTCGCTGGACGACCGGTTTTTCAAGAAATACCCGATGGAAATGTACGGGCAAACCCCCGACGCTTTCCAAGCCCACATGACCCCGGCCGTGGCCGAGCAGATCGCCGGACTGGATTTCATCAAGTTTGTCCAGCCCGTCAAGCACAGCCGCACCACCGAGCTTTTCCCCGGCGACACCACGCTTTTCAAATGGGACTTGGACAATTTCGGGCCGCTGTACATCCCCAAGGAAGGTGACAAAATCACGTTGGATGCCAAGAACATCGCCCTGTACAAAGACGTAATCCTGCACTTCGATCACAACGACAACGCCAAGGAGGAAAACGGCCGCATTGTGATTGACGGCAAGCCGATTACCGAGTACACGTTCAAGCAGAACTACTACTGGATGATGGGCGACAACCGCCACAATTCCGTTGACTCGCGGTACTGGGGCTTTGTGCCCGAAGACCACATCGTGGGCAAAGCCGTGCTGGTGTGGCTATCCATTGACCCCAATGAAAGCTGGTTCAGCATCGGCGACAAAATCCGCTGGCGGCGGCTGTTCAGCAGCATCAATTGAAAGCCCCCTCCCGGCCTCCCCCCAAGGGGGAGGGGAAAGGCGTTTTGGGCGATTTTTGCCCAAAACGCCTTTTTTTTCGTCTTGAATCACGGATGAAACGGATGGCGCGGATTTCACGGATGAGTCTTTGGATGATCAGCCGCGTCATTTCTACGGCGAGTCATCCGTCTGGTGTCACGCCTCGGCGTGATGCCTTTTTTCTGACCAGCGTCCGCTGGTCGCAAACCGACAGGTTTGCAAAAGCTGTTGCCAACTGAGCTGACGCACGAAGGCGTTTTGGGCAAAAATCGCCCGAAACGCCTTCACATTTTACGCCTCCGCGTGGTGCCGTTCTTTGCGAGCCTTTGGCTCGCGACCAGCGGACGCTGGTCATAAAAAAGGCATTACGCCGAGGCGTGACGCCAGAAGGAGTCCAGTTCAAAGCAACGCATCCGCGAAATCCGCGTCATCCGTGCGAATCCGCGATTCAGGACAAAAACCGTTTCGGGCGATTTTTGCCTAAAACGCACAGGGCCGTGAACAAATCGGTGAAACAGATGTTCTGAAACAGAACAATAGGAAATCTGACCGGCAAACGGGGTATGACTTATTCGGAGAACTCATCGGAAATCAAAAGCCCCCTCCTTCGGAAGCCTGCCCCGATGGGTCGGGAGGGGTTGGGGGAGGCCCCTCGCATCAGTCGGTTGCTGGACGCTCTCCAGCGCGGCGTGTACGAAAAAGAAGAGGCCATCCGGCTGTCGTTGCTGGCGGCGTTGGCCGGCGAAAGCATATTCCTGCTCGGGCCGCCCGGCGTGGCCAAAAGCCTCATTGCCCGCAAGCTCAAGTTCGCCTTCCGCGACGGCCGTTCGTTCGAGTACCTGATGAACCGCTTCAGCACGCCCGACGAGATTTTCGGGCCCGTCTCCATCAAAAAACTCCGCGACGAAGACCGCTACGAACGCCTCACCGACCGCTACCTGCCCGGTGCCAACGTGGTTTTTCTGGACGAAATCTGGAAGGCCGGGCCGGCCATCCAAAATGCCCTGCTCACGGTGCTGAACGAGAAAGTCTATCGGAACGGCGAGCAGGAAGTGCAGGTGGACATCAAGGCCATTGTGTCGGCCTCGAACGAACTGCCCGCCGACGAAGGACTCAACGCCCTGTGGGACAGGTTTTTGATCCGCTACGAAATCCGCGAGATACGCAAGGCGGGTAGTTTTGTGGACATGATTACCGACACCGCCGATGTGTACCAAGACAACGTGCCCGACGAACTGAAGATAGGGGAGGCCGAACTGGCCGAATGGGACGCGGCCATCAACCAAGTGGCCGTGCCTGCCGAGGTGCTGAATGTGATTCAGATGGTGAAACTGCGGCTGGAGCAACACGACACCGAGCATCCCGAGGCCCCGTTCCGCATCTACGACCGGCGTTGGAAGAAAATCGTGCGTCTGCTGCGCACGGCGGCTTTCCTGAACGGACGCACCGAGGTGGACTTGATGGACTGTTTCTTGCTGCCGCACGCCCTCTGGAGCCGACCGGAACAACTGGAAACGGCCCGCGAAATCGTGGCCGAGACGGTGCGCAAGCACGGCTACACAGTGGGCTTGGACATATTGCCGCTGCGCAAGGAACTCCGTGAACTGGAAGAAGAAGTGGTGCGCGAAACCCGCATCCCGAACGTGGTGCTGGTGGAAACGCCCCGCCCCGTTGACCGCGAATACTACGAGATTCTCAACAACGGGCAATATTTCGACGGAAACCGCCTGAAACGCGGCGACTTCGACCGGCTGGGCATTGACGAGGAAACCGCCCTGAACTTTTACGACGCAAACGGCAGCTTGGTGAACCGCCTCAAAGCCCGCAAGTCGGCCGACACCCCGCACACGCTGGTGGTCAACTACAATGCGCGACTGTACAACTTCCCGCTCCTGACCGACAAATCGGAAAAGAAGGAGTTTCTCTACAAAAAGCCGCATCCGCTGGTGGAACAGTACTGGAACGACCGGACGCACGCCCTGCGCCGCTACATCGCCGAACAAAAGACCCACGCCGAGGCCCACCGCCCGCAGGCCGTAGCGCACCTGCGCACCAATTTGTTCGTGGACGCGGCCTTGGCAAAGTTGGTGGAAGCCAACCTGCAAGAGGCCCTCACCCAACTCGACGAACTGGACTTGCAAGTGGATAAAATCAAGCACTTGTACGAAAGCCTACGGTGAACGATTGGAGACGGACGGAACTGCGTTTTGAGTAGTTTTTGCCCAAAACGCTGCCGTAAAATCCTGTCGAGTTTGGCTTTGCTGGACTTGCCTTTTGCACAAGATGTGGCCTGTCTCATTTACTCTACAACGCCTTCGGCTGGCAAACCACCGAAAAGTCCATAGATTTGCGGGCGAATAGGATTGGACCCGTGCGTGTCGTTTTGAACAAAATTTGCCCGAAACAACACGCACGGGCCGCTCATCCGAACTTTCAACTCCTCTGTTTTACACTTTTAACCATTGATACAACTACTTGTGACCGAACAACTTATGAGAAAAGAATTTTTAAACCGGCTTTGCGCATTGGGAGTTTTGCTAATCGTATGTTTTGCACCGGCTTGCCGACGTGACCCGCCTGCCGAGCCGCGCAAAAGCATGATTGACCTCATCGGCGAAGAGCCGGGCCTCAGCATTTTGAATGCAGCCCTACAGAAAACCAACCTCGACGACACGCTGCTCCTGAATCGTGCTTACACCTTGTTCGCACCCAGCGACACGGCCTTCCGTGCCTTGCCTGCTCCGTTCAACTCCACTGCGTCTATCACTGCTTTGGCCGACAACGACCCCAACGTGCAGACGCTCTATTCGGTACTGCGTTTTCATGTGTTGGCTGGTCAATTTGCGGTGGAGAGTTTTCAGACCGGATCTAATGTGAACCGCACGCTGCCATTGCGCGGCGGCACCGACTCTCTTTTCTTTTCCAAGAGCATTTCGCGTGTTTTTTCCGTAAACGGTGCCCGCGTGATAGACGGCAACATCGCGGCTACTACCAACGGAAACTTCATCCACATCATCAACAAAGTGCTTTTGCCACCCACTGGCGATTTACTGCAAACCTTAGCTGCCACGCCGAACTTGCGCATTGCCACGGCGGCGTTGAACCGCACTGGCATCGCCAACGGCCTGCGGGCACCGGGGGTTTTCACCGTATTCGCCCCGACCGACAGTGCCTTTACTGCCATCTTGCGCAGCCTGAACCCCGCCGTCACCGACGAAACCACCGCCCTCAGCTTCGTGAACAACACCCTGAGCGGCAGCTCGACCCCGAACACGGCCGCTTTGTCCGACATCCTGCTTTACCACGCGGCGGCGGGGCGTTATTACTCCCGCGCCGTAGCCGCCGACAGCCTGCGTAACCTGCCTACGCTGCTCGCCGGACGCACGCTTGCGCTGACCGCCCCGGCCCGTGATGTCCTCAGCGTGACCGGTGCGGGCAACGGCGGGCAAGCGGCCAGCCTCCGCACCGCCGACATACCGGCGACCAACGGCGTAATCCACGCCGTGAACCGCGTTTTGCTGCCTTAAAGGTTATTTAAGGGGCTGAACAAAGTCATGGTGTGTTTGGTCTGGCGGGTGGTTCGTGGGGACACGAACCACGGAACCCCACGGTTCGTGTCCCCACGAACCGACTATGGTCTCCAAATACCGCAAAACTTTTGCTCGACTGCTTAAAGTTCCGATTTCAAAAGCGTTTTGGGCGTTTTTTGCTCAAAACGCTGTGAGTTTGCCGTGGCGTGGCGTGATCCCGACTCGTCCGGGCTGCTACGAAAAGCGTCCCTACTTGTCAGGTTTGAGAGTCAGCGTATTTGCTCAAGAGTCAAGACATTCCCTTGTCAAACAACTCCTGGGCAAGCATACGGTTTCTTGCACATTCGTTACGAAAGCTTGCGGAAGATGTAACTTTCGATTGAATTTTTTCTTTTAAATGACAATTCAAATTTGATTTAATGAAATTCGCATTTAAAATAATGCATTTCGCATTTTGTTTCGCACAAAAGCGTAGAACAGTGCCGTTATAGGGTTGTCTCTTTATGTGACCGGCTTGCTGTCTGACTCCTGCTGTAAGCCGACATGCAATATTCACTTTTACCACTACAAACCTTAACAGATTATGCAAGTAAAATTTTTGAAATCAAAAAGTTTGGCTGTGCTGATGTTTGCCGGACTTGCGATGATGAGTTGCAACAATGACGACGACAACCCGACACCGCCCGCCCAGCAGAACATCACCGAACTGGTGGTGGCCGGTTCCAACTTCACCATTTTGGAGGCGGCCGTGTTGAAAGCCGGTTTGGACTCCGCACTGCGCGGCACCGGCCCGTTCACTGTTTTCGCGCCGAACGATGCTGCTTTCGCCGCTTTGCCCGCGCCGTTCAACTCGGCGGCATCCATTACGGCCATTACACGTCAGGGGCAGATTGACACGCTGCGCCAGATTCTGCAATACCACGTGGTGCGGGGCCGGGTAGCTTCCGCCGACATCACGGGCGTGGCCAGCCGGGGAACCGCCACGTTGCGCACCGGCACCGACTCGCTGTACGTGTCGAAAGTGGGCAATACGGTTTCGGTGAACGGCGTGGCCGTAACCACCGCCGACCAGCAGGCTTCCAACGGGGTGATCCACACCGTCAACCGCGTGCTGATGCCGCCGATGGGCAGCATTGCCCAAGTGGCTTCGGGCAACACCAATTTCAACATACTGGTGGCTGCCGTAACGCGGGCCGACTTGGCTGGTGCCTTGGGCGGCAACACGCCCTACACCGTGTTTGCCCCGACCGACTCGGCCTTCCTGGCTACGCTGCGCACCGCGTTTAGCGACAACAGCCTGACCGAGGAGCAAGCCATCAGCCGGATTGGTACGACGGACATCAACACGCCGTTGATAGCGACCAACACCAACTCGACGCTGCTGCGCATTTTGCAGTACCACGTGGTGCCGGGCCGCAACTTCTCATCCACGCTGTCGGCTGGAACCGTGCCTACGCTGCTGGGAACCAACGCTACGCTGACCGTGGCCCTGAACCCGGTGACGGTGAAAGGCGCGACCAACCAGAATCCGTCGCGGGTGGTCACGCCTGACCTGACAGCCAGCAACGGCGTGATTCATGTCATCAATGAAGTGCTGATTCCGGCCGGAGGTTCGTAAGCGACCACCCGGGAAACGACAGATTTTGATTGACAAGTGACAAGAGCCGTTTTGGGCGATTTTTGCCCAAAACGGCTTCTTGACGGTCGGTATCTTGTCCGGCAGTTTGGAATCTGCCTCATGGTCTGCGCGAGGCAGCAACCTCGCACCAACAAGGGAAAGGCGTTTTGGGCAAAATTTGCCCAAAACGCTGACCAGCAAAAACGCCGACGGTCACAATGCTTGCCAAACCGCCTCCCAAGGGCGGTTTTTTGTTTTTATCCCCGCACGCAAGCCCGTGGTTTCACTCCCTGTTTACGTTGATTCGCTCCGGCCGGCCTACGGTTCATTCTCAGCGGCATATCTGTCTTCACGCTTTGCCTGTTCTGTAGTCAGCTTGCAGACAAAAAAAGCCGTGGAAAACGGTGCTTCTGTTTGAGGCCAGTTCACTTTTTCAACATAAACCTTTTTAAATCGCATGAACTTCAAAAATGTCAATTTGAAAACTATGGCCGCCTTGGCGGTGCTGGCCTTTGGTGCCATGAGTTGCGGAAATGACGACGACAACAACAATCCGCAGCCGCAGCAAAACGTGCTGCAATTGGCCCAAGGCAACTCCAACGTGCTGTCGGGCACCACTCAAATCACTGTGTTTGCCCCGACCGATGCGGCTTTCGTCCGTCATTTGGGAGTAGCCGACGAAGCAGCAGCCATTGCGGCCATCAATGCGGCTTCGTTTACCGCCGCCCAAGCCGCTGACTTGCTTACGTACCATGTGATTTCCGGCAGCGAGGTGAAAGCAGCCAACATCCAAACCGGCACCAATGCCATTACTACGGCGCGTGCCAGCAACAACAGAGCCTTTGTGACGAAAACCGGCAACACCGTAACCGTCAACAATGCTACCGTGACGCAACCGGACGTGGATGCTTCCAACGGTGTGGTGCATGTGATTGATGCCGTGCTGACTCCGCCTACAGGTGATGTGGTGGCAACAGCTACCTCGACTGCCAATGCCGCCACCTTCAATATTTTGGCGGCTGCCGTAACGAAGGCCGGCTTGGTGCCCACTTTGCAAGGAAACGGGCCGTTCACCGTGTTTGCCCCGACCGACGATGCTTTCCTGGCTTTGCTGCGTTCGGCAGCATTTTTCAACAACGCCAACTTGACCGAAGCCCAAGTGCTGGATTACATCAACAACACGATTTCGGCCACTTCCACGCCGTTGAACCTGCCCACGCTGACGCAAGTGTTGCAATACCATGTAGTGTCTGGTGCAGCTTACTCAATCAACCTGACCAACAACCAGTCGCTGACCACCGTCAAACCTGCCGCGCCGAACACGCTGACGGTAGCCATCAACGGCACGACGGTAACCATTGACGGTTCAGCTTCGCAACCGGCCACTGTCACGACTGCCAACCTCACTACCAGCAACGGTGTGATTCACGTAATCAATGGCATACTGCTTCCTTAATTTCAGCTTCGAGCAAAGGTTAAAGTCAATGGAACCTATGCTTCCGTAACGGAAAAAAGGCTTGTATCCTATCGTGCAAGCCTTTTTCCGCTTTGAAACGACTGACGAGTGCAGCTAACAGCTAATAGCCAAAAGCCAACCGCCGATTTGCTAAAAATTGCCCAAAACGCTTGCTATTCATCGTTCAAAGTTCGTCATTCAACATTCGGTATCCAATCGCCGCGAGTAAGGCAGGCTTGCCGCTCAAGACTCACGACCCAAGACTCAAGACCCATGTTTGCGCACCGTTACCGTTACGGGTTTGTCGTTCTCATTGCGGCGTATTCCTACGTGAACACGCTGTATGTGGAGGCGTTGGAATATTACCGCATTCCATTGGCGGGGTGGGAAGTGCTGGCCTTGTTTGCATTCATGGTGACGGCCATTTGGGAAGGCAACCGCCTGTTTGAACGGCAAGTGCCGAATTTGCAGGCGTGGCTGAAGCGGCTGACGGGTCGCGAGGTGCATCCGCTGCTGCTCATGTTGGCGGGCAGCGTGGTGCTCACGTTTCTGGCCGTGGCCGGGCCAACGTTGTTGTTGGGTCGTTACCAATTGGGCTACGCGTGGCCGCAGATGGTGATGCCGCTTAAGCTGGCCCTGACGCTGGGCTTCCGTATCAACCTGTTCCTCAATACGTTGAACGCCATTTTCTTCTTCCTGCGGCAACAACGCGAGGCCCAAATCGAGGCCGAGCGGTTCAAGAAAATCAGCGTGCAGGCGCAGTACCAGACGCTGAAAAACCAAGTGAATCCGCACTTTCTGTTCAACAACCTCAACGTGCTGTCCACGTTAGTCTATAAAGACCCCGAAGCGGCTTCGGAGTTCATCGAGGAACTGGCGAAGGTGTATCGCTACGTGTTGCAGAACTTTGAGAAAGAACTGGTGGAACTGCGCACCGAGATGGAATTCATCAAGTCTTACGCGTATTTGCTCGAAAAACGTTTCGGCCACAGCATCCGCATCGAAACTGACGTGCCCGAACGGTTCCAGCCGTATTACATTGTGCCAGTGGCCCTGCAAATGCTCATCGAAAACGCCATCAAGCACAACGTGAGTTCGCGTAGCAAGCCACTGCACATCCGCATCTACGTGGACGATACGCAGCAACTCGTGGTGCAGAACAACCTGCAGCCCAAGCCCGAAAAAGAAACTTCGACCAACATCGGGCTCGAAAACATTTCCAAGCGTTACGAGTTTGTAAGTAAGCAACGCATCGCCATCCAACGCGACCCGGAATTTTTCACCATCCGAATGCCGCTGCTGCAACTGTCGGTGGCGTGAGTGGGTATTAGCTATTGGCTGTTAGCTGTTAGCAATGACGTTTGGCGTTTTGAGCAATTTTTGCCTGAAACGTTTTTCCGATGAAACCTCTGTCCGGGATTTGTAATCCGACAGGGGGACAAGAAGTAATGCACTGATAATTAGTTGGTTGTATTTATTCTTTTGCTTTTGAGCCAGTAGCTGTCAGCTAATTGCCAACAGCCAAATGCCATTTTTTCAGACAGAACTATTTTTTTCCTCTTCAAAGACTCAAGACTAACGACACAAGACCTGAACTTGCTATGAACGTTCTCATTGTAGAAGACGAAATGCTGGCGGCCGAACGGCTCCGCGAACTGCTGCTCCGCCACGATGCCGCCATCCGCGTGCTGGACGTACTCGACACCGTCGAAGACACCGTGCAATGGCTGCTCACGCACCCCGAACCCGACTTGATCCTGATGGACATCCACCTGGCCGACGGCCTGAGTTTTGCCGTTTTCAATTCGGTACACGTCAAATGCCCGATTATCTTCACCACCGCCTACGACCAATACGCCATCCAAGCGTTCAAGGTCAACAGCATTGATTATCTGCTCAAGCCGGTGTCGTACCAAGGCATGGCGCAGGCGTTGCACAAGATGCGCAGCCTGTCGCACGGGGCGGCGGCCATTTCGCCCGAAGCCCTGCGGCAAGTGACCGAACTCATCGGGCAGTCGGCCAAGAACTACAAGTCGCGGTTCCTGGTGCGGTTCGGCGACCACCTGCAATACAAAAACGTGCAGGATGTCTCGTATTTTTACGCCGACGGCAAGGTGGTCTATCTCGTCACCAACGACAACAAGCGGTTCATTGTCGAATACACGCTGGAAGAACTTGAAGTGGTGCTCGACCCGACGGTTTTCCACCGCATCAACCGCAAGGTGATTGTCCATCTGGAAGCCGTGCGCGACGTGCGGCTGCACTCCAACAGCCGCCTTCGCCTCTCGCTGCGCCCCACTTTGGAAGGCGACGTGGTGGTGAGCCGCGAAAAAGTATCCGCCTTCAAAGCTTGGCTCGACAAATAGGCAATTCAGAATGTAGAATTATGAATTCAGAATTAAACGGGTCGTTTTGGGCGTTTTTTGCCTAAAACGACCCGTTGTAGCGCATGCCCCGACAGGTCGGGACAAGCTTTCAGCCTGCGCAAAATCCGACAGGATTTTTCTGCTTCAAATTGACGCGCGTTTTGGGCAAAATTTGCTCAAAACGCCTTTTTGTCAGAACCATGATGCGTAGGATTAAAAGATTAACATGATTGTTCGTCTTCCCATCAAGGCAATCCTGTAATCCTACGAATCAAGGTTCTGACAAAAAGCCCCTCTCACTGGGAAGCCTGCCCCGACTTGTCGGGGAGGGTTTGGGGTGAGGCTTTAAATTTTTATCCACCCGAAGCCCATCCACAAACACAAGTTTCGTATGTTTGATGAGAGTTTAGGCTACTGTAACCTGTGTTTCAGTAGATTTTTTGCCAAACTGCCTCTTCGCATAAGATTGTCCAACGGTGTTTCACCTGAGTTTGCAACCTGTCCCAGACTATGATTCGTTTGTACCTGACGTTTGCCCTCGCTCTTTGCGCCGGGTTTTTGTTTGATGCCGCCGCCCAACGCCCCACTGACGACGTACTGTACTTGAAAAACGGCTGGGTGCTGCGCGGCAAACTGCTCCCGGCCGCTGCACCTGAGTCGGTGAGCATCCAGACCAACGACGGCAACACCTTCGTTTTTCCACAAACCGATGTGCTGGAAACCAAAAAAGAACCGGCCCTACGTTATCTCAACATCCGCTATCGCGACCGGGGCTACGCCCATTTCACCGAAATGGGTGTGATGGCCTCCAGCAACAACGTGAACGAACTGGGCGTAACCACTTCGGCCTTCACGTTCCACACCGTGAACGGCTACAAGTTCAACCAATGGTTTTACACCGGCCTCGGCGCGGGTGTTGACTTGTACGCCTCGCAGACGTTCATCCCCGTCTTCGCCAGTGCACGCGGCGATTTCACCCGGCGCGGCATCCTGATTCCGTACTATTACATAGACGGCGGCTGGGGTTTCAACGGCACCACCAACTTGCCCGGCAAGCGGCAGCGCGGCGGGGCGCATTTTGCCGCCGGACTGGGCATGAAGGTGCTTTTCAACGGCAACGCGGGGTTTCTGCTCAGTGTGGGCTACTACCTCCAGCAAACCGCCATCGAAGAAACGCACGACAGTGGCATCCGCCGAACCGAAACTGATTACCAGCGGGTGGCCATCCGGGCGGGGTTTGCGTTCTAACTAAAGTCGTAAGTGGTAAGTCATAAGTGGTAAGTGGCGTTTCGGGCGGTTTTTGCCCAAAACGCCGTCAACATACAGGTCATCCCGCAAGGCGGGAAGACCGGAATCACAGGCTCGCGTCTCCCTAAGTCAAGAAGTAAATACGATTCCTGTTAGATGCTCTTATGACATTATGGCTGGATAAATTTGCCGAAAATTGCCTAAAACGGCCATAATGTCTTGTTTTGGTGAAAAAGAGAGGCCATTTGCGGCCTTTTTTCGTTTGGTACGCAAGTTGACCAAGGGAAAACGTGACCGACGAAACGGTCAGGATAAGAAACCAAATCTATTCACCAAAACAATCGAACAACTATGTCACTCGTGCGATTCAACCAACCTGCCAGCGTGTTTCCGTACCGCAGCTTGCTCAACGAAATGTTGAACGATTTCGGCACTTTCACCGGACAAGACTCCCGTTCCAGCGTACCGGCGGTGAACATCCGCGAAACCGAAGGAGAATACCAACTTGAAGTGGCCGCACCGGGCCTGAACAAAGAGCAGTTCAGCGTGAACGTCGAAGACCGCGTGCTTACCGTGTCTGCCGAACAGAAGAAAGAAGAAACCCAAGAAAACGGCAAATGGACGCGCCGCGAGTTCAGTTACGCCTCCTTCAAACGGTCATTCACTTTGCCGAAAAACGTAAACGCCGAGGCCATCAAAGCCACTTACGACAACGGCGTGTTGCACGTACACGTGCCCAAAGCCGAAGCCGTCAGGCCGAAGCAAATCGAAATCCAGTAATTTTCAAGTCCTGAGTCTTTAGTCTTGGGTCTTGCGTTGAATGCGAAAACGGCAGGCCGATTAGCCTGCCGTTTTCGTTTGGTTAGGGCGTGTTTTTGGCCGTCCGTCACAAAAACGGTGAGATTGCCAACATAAGGGCTGCAATCGGCGTTCGTATTTAATACCGAAATGTCTTGCGTCTTTAGTCTTGAGAAAGGACATTATGTGACTGTTTAAGATTTTCCGGTCTGGCCATTTTTTGCCCACAACGCACCGACTGTAGGGGCGGGGCTTGCCCCCGACACGTCGGGGCAGGCTCCCGCCCTCTCTCGTGCAGGCTTGGCCAAGGGCAATGCGAGCCTGTGCCCAACAGGGCGGGGGCAAGCCCCGCCCCTACAATTCGGAACCAAAAGCCGAAATCTTAAACAGTCTCTATGATTGTCCAA
>JALOMD010000225.1 GCA_025455595.1 Cytophagales bacterium
CCTGCCCACTTGGGGCAAGAAAATCAAGTCGGCGCGGCTGTTTCCGGGCGGAGCCAAAGTGCCTTTCACCCAAACCGCCGATGCCATCATGCTCACGCTACCCAAACCGGACGCGAATGCGTTTGACACGGTGGTGGAGGTTGAATAGGTGATTGTTGAATGGTTGCAGCGTTTTGGGCATTTTCTGTGAAATTTCAGACGGAAGTAGATTCTTGTAGATTCGGCTTTAGCCGAATTGTCGTTGTAGTTCAAACTGTTGTAGTAATCGAGAAACAAAAAGCTGTCGGGTTGAGGCGCGGCAAACTCCCCTCCTTGAAAAAAGGAGGGGTGGCCGTAGGCCGGGGTGGTAGAGCGTTCAGACAATCGCGGATATTGCATTTGTAGGCTCGGCGTTTGCGGCTTGGCTCACCGTCCGAACGTGTGACCATCCCCAACCCCTCCTTGAAAAAAGTAGGGGAGTTTTGAATCCGACATCTTTTTGTTTTTCAAACAGTAGTTCGTTCACTCAATTCGGCTAAAGCCGAATCTACAACCGGAAATCCTGGTTTTGCGAAAAACCGTAGGGGAGAACAACCATTCGTCCTTGTGCAGCACAAACCCGGCCAAGGACAACCGTTCGGCGCGGACACAGGGCGAAATATTTTTCGCCCCTACAGGCGTTTTGGGCAAAAAACGCCCAAAACGGTAAACGCTAAACGTAAAACGCCAAACGTAAAACGATAAACGAATGCCCGACATAGAAGCCTTTCTGCGCCAGCACTTCCATCCCGACAGCCGCTTGGGCGATTTCCTGGGCGGCGGCGTGTTCTCGCAGGCGTATGCGTTCGACACACCGGCCGGTGCGTTTGTGATCCGCATCGGCGAGAATGCCGAGAATTTCCGCAAAGACAAGCTCGCCTACCACCTGTTCACCGCCCCGGGTTTGCCCATTCCGCGCGTGTTCGAGACGGGGCAAATCGAAGGGCGGCACTACGCCATCAGCAAGCGGATGCCCGGCCAACGCCTCACCGAACTGGATGCCGAGACCGCCCGCCGCACCTTGCCCTCGCTGTTGCGCACAGCGGAGGCCCTGCGGCTTGTCAAACTTCCTGCCACAACGGGTTTCGGCATTCTGGACGGTGCGGGCAAGTCGCGACACGCGTACAAGCATTGGCGCGACTACGTGCTGGGCGTACACGACTGGCCCGCCACATTTACGGCGCGGGGCGGCGAAACGTTTCGCGGCTGGGAGGCACTGTTTGCCGAAACGTTTTTGGACAAACAGGTTTTCGAGGCGGCGTTTGAGAAGATGAAACAGTTGAGCCGGTTTTGCCCGGAAGAGAAACACCTCGTCCACGGCGATTTCGGGTATGACAACGTTCTGGTGGAAAACGGCCAAATCACCGCCGTACTCGACTGGGCCGAAATGCGCTGCGGCGATTTTCTGTACGACATCGCGTATTTGGACTACTTTGACACGCCGCTCGATTACACAGCGGCGTTCGGCGAACACTACGCATCGAAAAAACTGTCCGTGCCGCATTTCGCCGAACGGATTCAGTGCTACAAAATGCACATTTTCTTGGGAAATGTTTTTCTGGAAGCCAACCGCAACCAACGCGATTGGTACGAAGAGGATTTGGCCCGGCTGCCGGGGCTGTTGGATGGATGAAAAGACTGTAGCATTTGCATTTTTGACAGAAACATTGCTTTTGATCTGTTGAAGGCGTAACGAAAAGGTTTTGGGCGTTTTTTGCCTAAAACGCCTGTAGTTGAAACGTCATTGCGAGGCGAAGCCGTGGCAATCTGCCGCCGGTAGCCACGCGAGCCTGTGGCAGAGCCATTTGCCGAGCCTGTGATTGAGAGATTGCCACGGCCCTCCGCTTCGCTACGTGCCTCGCAATGACGGATGTTTCTTTAGCGTTTTGGGCGTTTTTTGCTCAAAACGCTTTTGTCAGAACGATTATCGGCTTCGCTGAACTTACGTTTCAGGATTGACAGGATTTTTTGTTTGGCCCCGACCGAACGAAAGTTTTTTCGTTTGCGCCAAACCCGAAATTTTTGGAGCCGTGCAACCATCGGAGTGTTTTGTGTGTCCTTCATTACAAAGACACCTGAACCAATTTGTCATGAAAAACCTGCCACTCATTTTTCTGCTCGCTACCACCTTTGCCTGCCGAGACCAAGCCATTGACCCGGAGGCTCACTTGCGTGCTTCGGCTTGCGGCACGGTCAATTCGATTGAAGAGGTGCCGTGGCTCAAGGAAAAATTAGCGGAAACCTGCTCGCCTTCGCGGGTAATACAAGGCAATTACCAAGGGCAAATCGTTTACATGGTTCAACCCGACGGTATGCTCTGTTGTTTTTCTCCTTTCAATATTTACAATTGCCGTGGCGAGAGATTTGAGATTGGGTCTGTGAAATATTCGGAAATTACAGACCAAAAGGTGATTTGGGAAAAGAATTGAACATAGCTGTTCAGATGCGTTTTAAGTAAAAATTGCCCAAAACGCATCTTTGAAAAGCAAACAGATAGCTGCTGTTTTTTCACCGGCTTGGCCAAAGACAACAGGCATCTGCTTGTGCCAGAAACAGAGCCGTCATCACAATTATGGCCTCCGCTTCCCCATACTTGGACTGAAAATGTTATCTTGCCAAACTGCAAAAGTACCGGCGACCACAAGCTTGTCCGGTTGCGGTTCTCCTCCATGAGCCAGAACACCGTTCGTCCGTTTGGTTTTCGCTTGAAAAAACGCTGGTTTCTTATCGGTTTGTTTTTCTGTCTGGTTACGCTCACACGCTGCATCAGGCTTCACAAAACAGACCGGGAAATTGAAAAACATTTCAAGGACGCGCCGGTGAAACCGCGTTTCCATACCTACGTGCAAGACGGCTGGCCGATCCACTACGCCGAAATAGGTGCCGACTCGCTGCCGACAGTGGTTTTTATCCACGGCTCGCCGGGTTCTTGGGATGCATTCATCGGTTTTTTCAAAGACACAACGCTGTACACCAAAGCCCGGCTGGTCTCGGTGGATCGGCCCGGCTATGGGAAATCGGATTACGGCTCGCCCGAGATGTCGCTGCGGCAACAGGCTGCCTTGTTGGCCCCGGTGTTGCGCACCAACCGGAATCCGAAGAAACCGGTGTTGGTCGGCCATTCGTTGGGAGGCCCGGTGGCGGCGCGTCTGGCAATGGACTATCCGAAGCTGACGGGCGGTTTGGTGCTGGTGGCAGCCTCCGTTGATCCGGGGCAGGAGAAAAACGAATGGTATCGGCATGTTGGCGAGTGGGCGTTGGTTCGGAAACTGTTGCCCACCGAATTTGACGTGAGCAACCGGGAGATTCTGCCATTGAAGGGCGAACTGACCAAAATGTTGCCGCTTTGGAAGAACATCCGCGTGCCGGTCACCGTGATTCACGGCGATGCGGATGTGCTGGTGCCGTTTGCCAATGCTGCTTTTTCCAAAAAAATGTTGGTTCACGCACCGGTGGAAATGGTCGTGCTCCCCAAAGTGAATCACTTCATTCCGTGGTCTCACCCGCAAGTAATCCGACAGGCGGTTTTGCAGCAATTGAAACTTGAAGTACGAAAACGGTAAGACCGTTTTTCTCGGCTTCGACGAGAGGAATTCAAACGTTTCTTAAGCAGTGAAAGGCGTTTTGGGCAAATTTTGCCCAAAACGCCTTTTGTCATGATTGTCGATTGACACTTCAAAGTTTCATTGTGAAGCTCAATTTTTCGGCACTGGGCTTTGGCCGCCAAATGCAGTCGGTCATCGGTGCCAGGTTCTGTCCGCTTACAGCCAAATTGCTGTTTTTAGGCGTTAGGCTCAGTTCTCCACTGAAGCAGAAATTCTGTGCGTCGCCGTAACTGGTGTTGGAAATCGTAAGCGTGACCGTGTGGTCGGCATCTGTTTTCGTCGTGGCGGCTTGTTGCACGTCCGGCTTTAGCGTTATGGTGACGGAGTAGAGTCTGTCATTGACCGTGCCGTCGGCAATGACGAAGCGGTATCCGTTGTTCATGCGGGTGCGGTAACCCGTTAGTTTCACCGTTTTGCCTTGGTACGTAAGCGTGCCGTAATCTTGGGCACAAACGGGCAACGAGCCGAGGCTTGCCAGCAGGACAGACAAAAACAATAGTCGTTTCATGGACAGAATGGATTGGAATAGGTAATCCGATACAAGGACTTGGGTATTGTCGGTTAATTTTCAGCTAAAAAATCAATTAGGTTGACTTGTGTACAGATTCAGAGACTACTGTAGAAAAGCACTTTTTGACAGACTTTGGGTAGCGTTTTGGGCAAAATTCTCTTAAAACGCTTTTTAACATCGGGCACAAAAAACCTTGTGTCGCAAACCACGACTTTTGCTTTGTTGCCGCAAGGCGGAAACAAAGCCTTGAGTCGTCCTCTCAATGCCTCCGCCCCGTGGCTACGAGGGTTTCCAGTAGTTAGTATTCGGCCATTGGCAAAAGTAAACCACTCGCTTTCAAACGGCAACCCGGAAGATGAAGCGAGTTGTTGTGATGTTTTGAAATTTACAGAGCTTCGTCAGACTGTTGTAGCAGATCGTTCTTTTGCCTTGCCTGAAAACAATATCAGTATGGCTGCAAACAGGTAAAGTCTTTTCAGTGAAAAACGCCCGAAACGCTTTTTATGGTGGTATGGAAAGCGTTTCGGGCGTTTTTTTGCAAATCGGGCGAAGTGCTTGTATCCTGCAAGGGTTTTCGTTTCTTTGGAATGCGATTTTTCCATTCCGTTCAAACAAAGCCATGAAGAAAACCCTCGTCTTTTTCCTCTGTTCGCTTCCCGTTTTTGCCCAAAAGCCCGCCTTCACGCTGGAGCAAGTGCTGTCCAACCCCTTTCCCACCGAACTCACCGCCGCGCCGACCGGCGGCAAAGTGGCGTGGGTGCAAAACGCCAAGGGCGTGCGCAACATCTGGCTGGCACAACCGCCTGACTACCAAGGCAAACAACTCACAAACTTCACCCAAGACGACGGGAAAGAAATCTCCCAACTCCGCTGGTCGCCGGATGCGAAAACGCTGCTGTTTGTACGCGGCGGCGGCACCCGTGGCAGCGAACCGCCCAACCCCGCCCACGACCCCGCCGGGCCGGAACTGGCGATTTACAAACTCAACGCTGAGGGCAGCCCACCCGTGAAACTGACCGACGGCGGCTACCCGACTGTTTCGCCCAAAGGCGACAGCTTGGTGTTTTTACGGCGCGGACAGGTTTTCATCACGGCATTAGACGGCAAGGAAGCCCGGCAACTGATGAAAATACGCGGCGGCGTGTCGCAACTGCGTTGGTCGCCGGAAGGCGCGAAGCTGGCGTTTGTAAGCAACCGAGGCGACCATAGTTTCGTCGGCGTGTACGACTTTCGGACGCAGAGCCTGCGTTACCTCTCGCCCAGCGTGGACACCGACAACAACCCCGTGTGGTCGCCGGACGGCAAGCAAGTGGCTTTTGTGCGCATCGCCGCTGCGGACGGAGCCATTTTCGGGCCGGTGCGCGAAGCCGAGCCTTGGTCTATCGTGGTGGCCGATGTCGAAACCGGACGCGGCAAGACGCTTTGGAAAGCCAACGAAGGCGTGGGCAGTGCCTACCGAGAAATCGTGGCCGACAACCAAATTCAGTGGACGGCAAGCAATCACATCATTTTCCCGTGGGAACGCGACGGCTGGACGCACCTGTACAGCATTCCGGCACAGGGTGGCGTGGCTACGCTGCTCACGCCGGGCAATTTCGAGGTGGAATACGTGACGCTGACCACCGACAAAAAGGAAATCCTGTTCAACTCGAACCAAGGCGACATTGACCGCCGCCACGTGTGGCGCGT
>JALOMD010000226.1 GCA_025455595.1 Cytophagales bacterium
GCCCAAAACGCCGTGAACACGCAGGTCTGCACGCGGTGCGTCTGACCGGAATCCGCCGAACGCCAAGACAACAGACGGGCGTTTTAGGCAATCCCGACAAGTCGGGACGTCCTTACCGAATTTTAAACAACCTCTAAGACAACAGGTTTGTGTTTTAGCCGTTTTTTCCTAAAACGCCATTTCCGTAGGGACGAAAAATCTTTTGCCCTGCCACTGCGCCGAACGATTGTCATTAGCCTATGGGAAGCCGGGCGAACACACGGGTTCGCCCCTACGAATGCTCGGAATGCGATTTAAAGTTTTAATTTGCAGAGGTGTCCCGACAGGTCGGGATGCCTTTCTATCATTCTGAATTCAGAATTCTAAATTGACTCCATGGGCAACGCCATCAAAATATTGCTCATTGACGACGACGAAGACGACTTCATCCTCACCCGCGACACCCTCAGCGAAATCCCGTCGCGCAAGTATGCCTTGGACTGGGAGCCGGACTTCGAGAAAGCCCGCGAGCTGGTAAGCCGCCGTTTGCACGATGTATATCTGGTTGATTTCCAGATTGGTGCATTCAGCGGTTTGGATTTGATTGGAGAAGCCCACGGCAACGGCATCGCTGCGCCGCTGATTTTGCTTACCGGCAAAAGCGACCCTGAGATTGACGAACGGGCCATGCGGGCCGGTGCCGCCGACTATTTGGTGAAAGGCACGTTCGGCCTGTCTGACTTGGAGCGGTCTATTCGCTACAGCTTGGAACACGCCAAGAACCTGGCCGAAATCCGCAAGCTGAACACCAGCCTCGAAAAACGCGTGGAGCAACGCACCCGCGACTTGGCGATGGCCTTGCAGGAACTGGAGCAGACCAACGAGAACCTGTTGCGGGCCGAACAGGAAATCCTGAAAGCATTGGAAAAAGAACGCGAACTGAACGCCCTCAAGTCGCGGTTTGTGACCATGGCCTCGCATGAGTTCCGCACGCCGTTGAGCACGGTGCTGTCGTCGGCTGCGCTGATTGCCAAATACAACGGCCCCGACGACGAACCCAACCGCCAGCGTCACATTGCCCGCATCAAGTCGGCAGTGAACAACCTCACGTCCATTCTCAACGATTTCCTGTCCATCAGCAAGCTCGAAGAAGGCAAAGTGGTGAGCAATCCGGTGGAGTTCAGCGTACCCGAACTCACCGGCGAAGTGGTGGAGGAAATGTCGGGCTTGGTGAAGCCGGGGCAGGAAATCCGTTGCCAGCACGCAGGCCGCACCGAGGTGATGCTCGACAAAAACCTGACACGCAATATTTTGATCAATCTCATTTCCAACGCCATCAAGTATTCGGGCGAAGGCAAACCGATTGAAATTCGCACCGATTTGCAAAACGCCCACCTTGAAATAGCCGTCCGCGACCACGGCATCGGCATCCCGGAGTCGGAGCAGGCACACATGTTCTCACGTTTTTTCCGTGCCCAAAACGCCTCCAACATCCAAGGCACCGGACTCGGCTTGACCATCGTGAAACGCTACGTCGAACTCATGCACGGCAGCATTGACTTCGAGAGCCGCGAAAGCAAAGGCACTGTGTTCACGATACGGATTCCGGTGTAGAAGGAATGCGGAAATTGGAATGCGGAAGGCTGGCGTTTTGGGCAAAATTTGCCCAAAACGATTGGCATGGCGTGCCACGACATGCCGTTGGCTTGCCTGCCACGCACTCGGCGTGGGCAGGCTTGCGGCCGTGCCACGACTCTCATAGGCTCGGCCAAAGACAATCGTTCGGCGCGACGACGGGGCGTTTATCGGAACTGTGATGGCCAGGTGATTTTCGTGACAGGCATGATTACCCGCTGTTCAATCATGGAAATCCTTGAATCATTTGAAAATCATGGTTCGGACAAAAAGGCGTTCCCGCCGGATGCGGGATTTTCAATTTGGGCAATTTTTCACATTTTTATCCCCACATATCCAAGAAGTCCTTAGTCTTGTGTCTTTAGTCTTCGGAAAAGGTGCCGAATGTCAGAAAATCGCATCCGGCACTTACTGACGACTTACGTGCCCGACAGCAATTAGTTTATGTTGTTTTCGATGCGCAAGAAAGGTGTAAGCATTTGGTTGTCAATTGCTTGTATTTTTATTTTCACCAAAGACTAATGACTAAATACTAACGACTGGGTACTTACCACTTAACACTTTATTTAGCCGCTGTGTCCATGAAAACCGTTCTCCTGATTGAAGACAATACCGAAGTTCGCGAAAATACTGCTGAAATACTGCAACTGGCCGGATACAAAGTGCTGACCGCCCCCAACGGCAAAGTCGGTGTGGAACTGGCCAAAGCCAACACGCCCGACCTGATTGTGTGCGACATCATGATGCCCGAACTGGACGGCTACGGCGTGCTGCACCTGTTGAGCCGCGACCCGGCCACAGCCAGCATTCCGTTTGTTTTCCTGACCGCCAAAACCGAGAAAGACGACTTCCGCAAGGGCATGAACCTCGGTGCCGACGACTACCTGACCAAGCCTTTCGACGACCTGACGCTGCTTGATGCCGTGGAGATGCGGCTGCGCAAAACCGAATCGTTGCGCAAGGCTTTCCAGAAAAACGCCGAAGGCCTACAAAATTTCATGGCCGAGGCCCGCAACAGCAGCGGCGACCTGAACCAACTGCTCACCGTTGACCGCAAGGTGATTCGCCTGAAAAAGAAGCAGTTGCTGTTTTCGGAAGGCGACTATCCCAGTGCGTTGTATTTCATCAGCAAGGGCAAGGTGAAAACCTACAAAACCAACGAAGAAGGCCGTGAGTACATCACCACGCTGCACAGCGAAGGCGACTTTGTGGGCTACACCGATTTGCTCGAAGAGTCGCAGTACAACGAGTCGGCGGCAGCGTTGGAAGACAGCGAAATCGTGGTGGTAAACCGACAGGATTTTTTCACGCTGCTGTATCAAAACCGCGAAGTAGCCAACAAATTCATCAAAATGCTCTCGAACGATGTGATTGAGAAAGAGGAGCGGCTGCTGAAACTGGCCTACAACTCGGTGCGCAAACGCGTGGCCGAGTCGCTGCTGATGATGTTTGACCGGTACAACCCCGAAGGCCAACCGGCCACCGACATGCCCGTTTCGCGCGAAGACCTGTCGAGCCTCACCGGCGCGTCAAAAGAAACGGTCATCCGCACGCTGTCTGATTTCAAAGACGAAAAACTGATTGACATCAGCGGCAAGAACATCCGCCTGCTGAACCTGCACAAGCTGCGCAACATGCGGAATTGAATGGTTGAATGGCTTGATGGTCAAATAGCTGCAACACCGTAGTTCAATTTTGTCGACTGCTGTTCGGGATTTGCAATCCCGAACCCAACTGTCCCGGATTTGTAGTCCGCGTTTTGGGCAAAAATTTACAAATCCCGCATTGGCGGGAACGGCTGAAACGGCAATGCACAAAGAAAAGCCGTATCTTCGCGGCACGTAACCAAACCGTCACCATGAAAAAACACATTCTCTGGATTGCTTTGCTGATAGCCGCCGTTTCTGCAAACGCCCAAAACAAACCCGCCCAAAAGCCGATGAGCAACATCAAGAAAGGTTTTGTCCACACCGTTTATTTCTGGCTGAAAGAACCTAACAACCAAACTGCCAAAGACTCGCTGTACCAAGGACTGCAACTGCTGTCGTCTATCAAGGAAATCCGCGAAGGCTACATCGGCACACCCGCCGAAACGCGCCGCCCGGTGATTGACCACACGTATGCGTACTCGATCACGTTCGTGTTCAAAAACAAGGCCGACCAAGATATCTATCAGGAACATCCGACACACAAGAAATTCATTGAACTCTATTCGCACCTGTGGGAACGGGTGCAGGTGTACGATGCGGTGGGTTTGTAAAGGCCTCACCCCAACCCCTCTCCCAAGGAGAGGGGCTTTTTGGTATATGAACATCCCTGTCAAAACAACAGAAAACCCCGCCTCAACAGCGGGGTTTTCTGTTGTTTCTCTGTCTGTAATGCTGAGAGAAACCGAACATTGGTTTGCTCAAGACAAAAGACCCAAGACTCAGGGCTTATTACGCCCACAATTTGGCTGGGTATTTCCCTTCTTCCACCAGTTTCTTAATGGCGTTTACCACCATTTCGCGGTCTTCGCGGTAGGTTACGCCAAACCATTTGGCGGGTGTGGAAATCACTTTTGTGTGTGCTTTGCCAGCCTTTGCCATGTCGCCCATGAAGTTGGGGATGTAGCACTCCGATTTCAATTCTGTGCCTTTTTCCTTCAGGAAATCGAGGAAATACTGGCGCATGAGCGGGAAAGCCGATGGCGGAAAGCCCATGAAGTTCATCGAAACAGGTTCGTTACCGGTCAGTTCTACCCAACTGCCGTCTTCTTTTTGGTAGCGGGCACCGGTCGGGGTCTTCTCCACCGTCGTGCGTTCCACCAGTTGCGTCAGGTTGCCTTGCGCATCGGCTTCCAGCACGCCACGGGCCACCGAGCCGTGTTCCGAAAGCGTGTTCTTGATCTGGTAGCCGATGTTGATGTACTCGCTGCCGTTCGGGTTCATTTTCTCCAGTTCCCGCGCAATGATTTCAAACGACTCGTGGCCGTAGAAGTCGTCGGCGTTGATCATGCAGAACGGTTCTTTGACGACTTCCTCGCCCATCAGCACGGCGTGGACGGTTCCCCAAGGCTTGGTGCGGCCTTCGGGCGGAGTGAAGCCTTCGGGCAATTTGTGCAGTTCTTGGAAAACGTATTCGACCGGGAAGCGGCTGCTGAAGCGTTCGTGGAAAATGGCCTTGAAGTCGGCCTCGATGTCTTTGCGAATCACGAACACCACTTTGCCGAAACCGGCGCGGATGGCATCGTAAACCGAGTAGTCCAGCAGCGTTTCGCCCGACGGCCCCATGCCGTCCATTTGTTTCAGTCCGCCGTATCGGCTGCCGACACCGGCGGCCAAAATAAGTAAGGTTGGTTTCAAGGTTTCTAAATTGTTTAATTGCTGATAGTTGATTGTTGAATTGTTGAATTGTTGAATTGTTGAATTGTTGAATTGTTGAATTGTTGAATTGTTTACTGTCTTGGTGATGCCTTGTGCCGTTTTGGAAAAATTTTGCTTAAAACGCGTTTTCTATGCAAAAAAACGATGCCTGCGGAAACAATAAATTCGATTTGCGAGATACGAATTGCGAATAAAGTGAGAAGCGTCGTTTTAGGAACAAATTACCTAAAACACTTCTGACCTCTTAACTCTGACCTCCGACCTGACTACTTCGCTTTGTCCACAATCGAAGTCACGGGCAAGCGAGCCTTGTTGCACACGTCAATCACTTTGATGACTTCGCCGTATTGGATGGTTTGGTCGGCACGCAGGGCCACCGACGGGCTGTCCATGCCCGAGGCCACCGTGGTGAGTTCGTTCTGGAGGTTCTCGAACGGAACCGGCTGCTTCTCGATGTAGTATTCCAACGCGCCGTCCACCTCCCGCACGTACAGGTTGATTTTCTGCTTCGGGATGGTTTGCCCCGTGGCCGCTTTGGGCAACGTGAGCTTGATGGCGTTGGCACTGGCCAACGTACTCATGATCAGGAAAAACAGCAGCAGGAAGAACAAAATGTCGGACAAAGCCGACGCTTCCACGGCCGATTCTCTTCTACGATGTCTGCGGAGGTTCATGTTTTTTCGTGTTTCGATGCTTCGTGTTTCGATGCTTCGTGCTTCGATGCTTCGTGCTTCGATGCTTCGTGCTTCGATGCTTCGTGCTTCGATGCTTCGTGCTTCGATGCTTCGTGCTTCGATGCTTCGTGCTTCGCGGCGTTGCACGCC
>JALOMD010000227.1 GCA_025455595.1 Cytophagales bacterium
CGTCCGTCTTTTTCAAACTGTTCCCAAGCGTATTTGAACGGTTCGGATTTTACGAGCCAAAAATTCATTGAAAAGCTAAAGGTTGGAAGGCTGGAAAATTGTAAAATTAAAAGATTGCAGGCGTTTTAGGCAAATTTTGCCTAAAACGTTGCGTTCGTATCGCATGCTTTAGCCTGTGCGTTCGGCAGGAACGCCCAGAACGCCCCAAAGGGACATAATATCCCAGCACAGGGCATCGCCCTGTGGCATTGTGTCACCGTACCAACGTAACAAAACCATAATCCACCACAATACATTCTTTCGCACCGAAAAGATACCTTTGCAATCAATACAGATTCGGCTTCAGCCGAATCCACAAGTCAGTCATTCATTCAAAATTCACTCATTCAAAATTGTGATGAAAAGTATCTGCGTCTTTTGCGCGTCCAGCATGGGGAAGGACGAAATCTACGCCCAAACGGCGCGGGCCTTGGGGCGGTTGTTGGCCGAAAGCGGCCTGCGGCTCATCTATGGCGGCGGCAACATCGGGCTGATGGGCCAAACGGCCAACGCCGTGCTGCAACACGGCGGCCATGTGACCGGCGTGATTCCCGATTTTCTGGTGCGCAAGGAAGTGGGCCACCTCGACGTGACCGAACTGATTGTGGTGGACACCATGCACACGCGCAAAGCCCGCATGGCCGACCTCGCCGACGGCTTCCTGACGCTGCCGGGCGGCTTCGGCACCATGGACGAACTCTGCGAAATCCTCACGTGGGCGCAACTGGGCCTGCACCAGAAACCCATCGGCCTCCTGAACGTGAACGGCTACTACGACGCGCTGCTCCAACTCTTCGACCGCATGACCGCCGACGGGCTGCTGCGCCCCGAAAACCGCGACATGCTGCTCGCCGACACCGACCCCGCCGCCCTGCTCGAAAAAATGCGCCGCTACCAGCCGCCAAAAGTGGCTGCGCACGGAAGAACAGTTGTGATTCCGATGCCCGATGCTTCGTTCTTCGATGCTTCGTGGGCCGTTTTGGGCGAAAAATGCTTAAAACACAACAGGTGGCTACCGTGCCTAATGCCCGCTTGACTATTGAGCAAGCAACAGTTCATCTTGTCGGGGCCAGTAACGCCTTGCGGCAACGCTTGAACAATTGACAGGAAGAAAAGTTTGGATACAGTAACGGTTTGGAAACACCCGTTCAGGCCCGGTCACGACGCGGGAAATGATCCTGTGCAGCGTGTTTCATAACTGGCACTTTTTGGCTTAATTGCAGAAAACGGGAATAACCACCCCAACTGATCTCACTATGAAAAAAATCGCATTTTTCTTGGTCGCCTTAGGGCTGTTTTGCGCGCAAAGGGCGCAGGCCACTCATTTGCGGGCCGGACAAATCACCGCCGTGCGGGACGTTACGAACCTGAATGTATTCACTTATGTGATCACTTTGACGCTCTATCGCGAAACACTGGGTGTAAATCAACCGCAGGCTGAACTGGTGTTTAGGCAAGCAAATGGACAGGCAATTATCGCGCAGCAAGTCGTCGAAAATCCGGTGCGTCGCTTGGTCAAGAACATGACTGAGGAATTGGTTTTCACCATGCGATTCAATTTTCCGTCTCCGGGAAAGTACATAGTGTCTTTCACCGAAGCAAACCGCACCGCCGACATCGTGAACATCGCTAATTCGGTGAACACGCCCTTTCACATCGAGACGATGATTCTCGTTAATCCTGCGCTGGGTGTCAACAACACGCCTTTATTGCTGAACCCGCCGATTGATGCGGCTATCGTCGGGCAACGTTTTTGTCACAACGCGGCCGCTTTTGACGTGGATGGGGACAGCCTCGCCTACCGGCTGAGTGTGCCGGGCCAAAGCCGCACCGGCGCAGTGGCTGGCTACCGTTCGCCGGAAACCGTAGGCCCGCCGTTGGGACAGCAAGAGGCCGGTGGTACACCTACTTTCGCCATCAACCCACTGACGGGTGATGTTTGCTGGGATGCTCCCGGTTCCTTTGGTATTGGAGAACGCGGCTTTGCCAACTACAACATCGCCTTCATAGTGGAAGAATGGCGCAAAACCACTGCCGGTTATGTGAAAATAAGCGAGACGGCGCGTGACATGCAAATCACTGTTTGGAACCACACCAATCGTCGGCCCGAAGTAATTGTGCCGCGAGACACATGCATCGTGGCCGGAACAGATTTGCGGGCCATCATCCGCGCCACTGACCCCGACCGGAACCAGCAGACCCGCATTTCGTCAGAGTCGGCGATTTTCTCAGCCTTGCGCAGCGTGTTTCCTAACCAGTCGCCTGCCACCCTCGACCCGTCGAACAATTCGACACGCCCGGTGTCGGAATACGTTTTCCAAGGTAATCCGGCGCAAAGCAGTTTCCGCTGGCAAACCACCTGCCAGCACATCCGAGACCAGCCTTATGACGTGGTTTTCAAAGCCGACGACGAGGTTTCTCTACTCACGCAACCTTTCCAACTGGCAGACATCAAGACTTGGCGTGTCCGGGTGGTCAATCCTCCGCCTGTTCAGTTGCAGGCACAAGCACAACCTGAGAACCAGACGATTCGCCTTACGTGGCAACCCTACACCTGCCCGATACCCAACCGTTCCCTGACCATTTGGCGCAAGGCGTCTTGTGCAACGGATTCGTTTACACCAAACTGTAATCAGACGGCTCCCGCAGGCTATACGTTGATAGGGCGTGTGGACGCCACACAGACCGCTTTTATTGACAGCACTTTCGACGTGGGCAGGTCGCATGTTTACCGGATTTCGGCGGGTGAGTTTCACGCCTACTCGTTAAGCGAACCCACGCCCTGCGTCGCCACTGATGGAAGGCTGTCGGGCGTGATTACCAATCCAGCAGAAAAGAGTGTCTTTCGAACCAATGCTACGGTGACAATTCAGGCGAATGCGTCTTTTCCCGACGGACGAGTTGCCAAGGTTGAGTTTTATAACGGAAGCGAGAAACTGGGTGAGGACAATGCCCCACCATACATCTACGAGTGGAAGGGCGTACCGTCCGGCAATCATTGGCTTCGGGTGCAAGCCTTTGACGAAACCGGCAAATCGGTTACTTCGCGTGCGGTCAACATCACGGTGAATGACATTGTGAATGCCATTGAGTTGAATGGGTATCCGTGGCTCGAACTGGCTCCCAATCCTTTTTGGGAGACACTGAACATTACCAGCCAAGAACCTGTCCAATCTTTCAGGTTGGTGAATATGCTGGGAAGCAGTTCTTCTGTTTCGGTTCAGCATCGGGGTGACAAAAGCTACGAAATCAATACGGGAAGCTTGGCTCCCGGTTTGTACTGGCTGGAAATCAACTACCGCCAACGAGCGAGAAGCGTTCACAAAGTAGTCAAGCACTAACTGCCATCGAAGCGACCTAAAACAAGCAGGTTTTTGTTACCAATAAAGATACTATTTTTGCCGGGCTTACGGGCAAAAAATAATGAATGTCGAATGCGGGATTATGAAAAGAGCCTTCCGTTAAGACGAGAAGACTATCACCGCAAATTCACAATTCGGTATCCATTATCAGTCTCTTTGTTAATCAACCATCCAACAATTAACCTTCCATCTAAATGTATGATTTGATAATAGTCGGCAGCGGCCCTGGCGGTTACGTGGCGGCCATTCGGGCGGCCCAGCTCGGCATGAAAGTCGGCGTGGTCGAAAAGGAAGACCTCGGCGGCGTGTGCCTCAACTGGGGTTGCATACCCACCAAGGCCTTGCTCAAGAGTGCCCAAGTGTTCGAATACATCAACCACGCCAAAGACTACGGCATCACCGTGGGCGAGGCCAAGCCCGAGTTCGGCGTGCAGTTTTTGTTCCGCAAGAACAAAGTCGAAACCATACTCGGCACCGGCAAACTCATGCCCGGCAAGAAAGTGGAAGTGACCGCCGCCGACGGCAAAAAGACCGTTTACGATGCCAAGCACATCATCATCGCCACCGGCAGCCGTGCCCGCGAACTGCCCAACGTGAAGATTGACAACCAAAAGATAGTGGGCTACCGTAAGGCGATGGTGCTTGACAAGCAGCCTGCTTCGATGGTCGTCATCGGTTCGGGGGCCATCGGCGTGGAGTTCGCGTATTTCTACAATTCCATCGGCACCAAGGTGACCATCGTGGAGTTCATGCCGCGCATTGTGCCGGTTGAAGACGAGGAGGTGTCCAAACAGCTTGAACGCGAGTACAAGAAAATGGGTGTCGAAATCATGGTCAACTCGTCGGTGGAGGCCGTTGACACCAGCGGCGCAGGCTGCAAGGTGCAGGTGAAATCACGCTGCAATGCGACGTGGTGCTGTCGGCGGTGGGAATCACGGCCAACCTCGAAGGCATCGGACTCGAGGAAGTCGGCATCAAGACCGACAAAGGCCGCATCACGGTGGACGACTACGGCCGCACCAACGTGGACGGTTACTACGCCATCGGCGACGTAACGCCCGGGCAAGCCTTGGCCCACGTGGCCTCGGCCGAGGGCATCATCTGCGTCGAGAAAATCGCCGGGCTGCACCCGCATCCGCTCAACTACAACAACATCCCCGGCTGCACCTACTGCACGCCCGAAATCGCCTCGGTGGGCCTCACCGAGCAGCGGGCACGCGAGGCCGGCTACGAGGTGAAAGTGGGCAAGTTCCCGTTCTCGGCATCGGGCAAGGCCAAGGCCGCCGGTGCCAGCGAAGGCTTCGTCAAGGTGATTTTCGATGCCAAGTACGGCGAGTGGCTCGGGGCGCACATGATCGGCCACAACGTGACCGAGATGATTGCCGAAGTGGTGGTGGCCCGCAACTTGGAAACCACCGGCCACGAAATCATCAAGTCCGTCCATCCGCACCCCACCATGTCCGAAGCCATCATGGAAGCCGCCGCCGCCGCCTACGGCGAGGTAATCCACATTTGAGCATGGGGCATGGGGCAGAGAGCATGGAGCGAAAGGCGTTTTGGGCGATTTTTGCCCAAAACGCCTTTCGCTTTTTTCGCGACCAGCGCGGGATTCTGTCCTGCGTCTAAAAAAAGAATTCGCCGACAGCCAGCGACCTGAAAAACCGCTGGCTGTCGGCGTTTTGGGCGATTTTTGCGAAATAATTTTCCGCCGCGTGCAACCATCCGCCTTGTTTGCGGGTCATGGTTATAAACCCCGCGCCAAATGCAGCTTCGTTACATCTGTGGTTTGCTTACCGCCGGGTTCCTAACGGCTTGCAGCGAATGCCCGCCCGACACGGAACCCGTCATGCGGCTCACCTTCGAGGTGCGGCCGCCGCAAACGCCGCCGCGATTCACCCGTGTGTACGGCGTGGGCGGCCGGGGCGACATTACGTCGTCCGGCGACACGCTGCGCTTGCCGCTTTCGCTCCTCGCCGATAGCGTGACTTACATTTTTGAGCAAGCCAGCGGCCGTCGCGACACGCTGGTGTTGTGTTACACCCGCCGAATTGAGATGCTCCAAACTTGCGGCTACACGGCCAACATCAACGGCGACAATTTCATCTACGGCCGCAACGATACGCTACAGATTCGCGAACTGACCAATCTTTGGCGGCGCAGCCGGACGACATTCTCACGGGGCCGGGCGGAGTATCGGGTTCCTGCAAGAACTTTGGGGCCGTTACGCAATTCCTACCAAGTCTGGATTGAACCATGAAAACATCAGCTCGTTGCCTGCTTTTTGTGTGTTTCGCTGCCCAGTACGTTGCCGCGCAATCAAATGAAAGTGTTGGTTCCCGGCGGGTTCGTCTCGGTTTGGACCTGAGCAAGCCGGTCGTTAATCTTTCCATGTTCAACCGGATTATTGTCGCGGAGCCGTCTCTTTACGTCACGCTTAAAAACGGTTGGGACTTGGTTGCCAGCGGTAGCTATGTGTGGCTCAAACACGACAACCGGCTCAAGGAGAATTTCTACGGCGAAGGCTTCGGCCTGAAAATCGGCCCGGAGTATCATTTCAACCAAACTTGGTTCGCCGGTGTCCGGCTGGTGGGCAGTCGGTTTGTCGAACACAAGTTTGTGCGGCTCGAAGGCCCGTACTTCGGCGACTACCTGCGCGACTTGGTGCCGCTTCGCCGCCGTTTCGTGAGCGGACTGGAGTTCAACGGCGGGGCATACTTTCCGATTGGAGATTTGCCGCTGCACGGCAGGGTGGAGGCCCGTTTGTCGCTGGTGCGAAACGACGCTGAAACCGGAACCCCGTACGTCCCGGCGGTGGGCTGGGTGGGTGCGAAAGGGCTTGTCCCCAGCGGCGGCCTCAGTTTCTCGCTGGTGTTTCCCCGGTAGGCGTTTTGGGCAAAAACTGCCCAAAACGTCCGTGGCACAATGACAGCCCCGTAGGGGCGACCTGTCTGTAGAAACACGGAAAAATCATAGAAAAAAGCTCCGTAGGAGCGACCCGATTGCCAACACATTGTCAGGGCCGCTCCTACGGAGCTTTTGTATCAAACTTGTCTCGGTTGCTACAGACGGGCCGCCCCTACGGGGCTTTGGCGTTTTAAGCAAAAATCGCCCAAAACGCTTGGCAAACAGAAAGGCCGGTCGCCCATCGACCGGCCTTTCTGTTTCACCCAAGACCCAAGACTCACGACCCAAGACTCAGTTCCGCTGGTTGAGTTCGTCGCGGATTTTAGCGGCACGTTCGTAGTCTTCTTTTTCAAGGGCCTCGTCGAGCATGGTTTTGAGTTGTTCGCTGGAAATGTCTTTGAGCGGCTCGTTGCTGCTTGACTTTTTGGAGCCTTTTTTGGGCGTGTCCTCGTCACGGCTCACAACCGACTCGTCTTCCTCCGGTTCGGTCAGCACAATGCCCGCTTCGGACAGAATCGGCTCGAAGGTGTAAATCGGCACGCCGAAACGCAGGCCGATGGCAATGGCATCCGACGGACGGGCATCCACTTCGGTCATTTTCACGCCGTCGGTGCAGACGATTTTGGCGTAGAACACGCCTTCGCGCAGGTCGGAGATGACGATTTCGAGGATGGAGAACTTGAACGACTGCGCAAACGACTTGAACAAGTCGTGCGTCATGGGCCGGTTGGGGACTATCTTCTCAATTTCAATGGCAATGGCTTGCGCCTCGAACATTCCGATGATGATAGGCAGGCGGCGGTTGCCGCGTTCTTCGCCCAGCACCAATGCAAAAGAACCCGACTGTGACTGGCTCGACGACAATCCTAATATTTCCAGTTTGATTTTGTCCACGTGTGTAGCTTGATTGATGGCGCGGATTTTGGCAAACCCGCTTACAGGCTGCAATTTTAAGATATTTTGCCGAGCAAGAAAAATAAGGAAACTCGGAATTCGGATTTTGGAATGCGGAAAGGAAAAAGGTGACAGGAATAAGGAGGCAAGGCGTGAGTACGGAAGCGTTTTGGGCAAAAAACGCTTAAAACGCTATCCCAAACCGGAGCTTCAGACAATGTCTTTGGAATAAAAAAGAAAAAAGCCCCTCCTGACGAGCCAGAAGGGGCTGGAAGAAACTTTGTTCCACATTCCGCGTTCCGAAACCCGCGTTCCGTCAGGCTACCCCTGCGCGGCTTTGGTCAGGCGCGGCAGCACCTCGAACGCATCGCCCACGATGCCGTAGTCAGCGGCCTTGAAGAACGGGGCTTCGGGGTCTTTGTTCACCACCACAATCACCTTCGACGAGTTCACACCGGCCAGGTGCTGGATGGCACCCGAAATGCCCACCGCAATGTACAGGTTCGGACTTACCTTGATGCCCGTCTGGCCCACGTGTTCGTGGTGCGGCCGCCAGCCCAAGTCCGAGACGGGCTTCGAGCAGCCGGTGGCGGCACCCAAGGCGTGGGCCAATTCCTCAATCAACCCCCAGTTTTCGGGGCCTTTCAGTCCGCGTCCGCCCGACACCACGATGTCGGCCTCGGTCAGCGACACCTCGCCCGACGCTTTTTCCACGCCGGTCACCTTCACGGCGAAATCGGCATCGTTCAGCACCGGCGAGAATGCCTCGACGGGAGCCGCGCTGCCTGTTTCGGCGGGCGTGAACACGTTTTTCTTGATGGCCAGTATTTTCTTGGCCGATTTCATTTCGGTCACGGCAAAGGCCTTGCCTGTATAGATGCTGCGCTTCACGCGGAAGCCGTTGCCCAAGTCGGGCAGTTCGGTCACGTTGGCGGCCAGTCCCGCTTTCAGACGCGCCGCCACGCGCGAGGCCATCGCATCGGTGAGGCCCGACTTGGCCAGCACCACGATGTCGGCGTTTTCCTTTTCGGCGGCCTGCGCCAACACGCTGGCGTAGGCTTGCGAGCTGGGCGTGTTCAGGCGGCTGTCGGTGGCATGCAGGATTTTGGCCGCACCGGCTTTGCCCACGCTTTCCAACTCGGCGGCGGCTATTTCGCCCGCTACCAAGGCCGTGGCCGTGGTGCCGGTCATGCGGGCAACCTCGGCGGCGTAGCCGGTCGCTTCGAGCGATGATTTCTTGACCGATCCCTCGTCGGTTTCTATGAAAACAAGTACAGGCATGATGAAGTACGATTTAAAGTTTGGAACGTTTAACGTTTTGCGTTTATCGTTCAATGTTTTGGATTGAAACACAACGATAAACGTTAAACGATAGACGTTAAACGAATTGTTCACCGTTTTTCGCGGCGCAGCAGGTAACGGGTAATGAAAATGGACTCGGTGGCACCGGCGGTGGTTGTCGCCAGTTCCCAGCCGGCGTTCGAAAGTTCCTTCAGTTTCAGGGTCACTTTCACATCATTTTCTTCGATGTTGCTGAAGTTGATGCCGCCCATGCTGAAGAAATTGCTCATCTGCACTTCGTTCGACTTGCCGTTTTCGTCCGTGATCAGCATCCGCGAACGGCCCAAGCCACCCGCCACCAGCGATTCGATGACCGAAATCACCATGTATTCCTGCTTGGGAACCACGGGGGCTTGTGCAAACGACTGGTTGGTGAAAGCAACCAAGGCAAACAAAGCGATAATCAGGGATTTTTTCATAGTAATTGAGACGATGGATAAAGTGAACAGATAAAATGAATGGGTCAATGCGGGAACGGCCAAAACGTTGTGGTGCATCGGTTCCACAGGGCGATGCCCTGTGCTGGGCTATTACGCCCCTTCGGGGCTGAATGGCGTTTTGAGCAAATTTTGCCCAAAACGCCTGAATTCTGAATTCATAATTAGTTACAGCACTTTCGCTTCGTTTTTGAGCAAGGCGATGAGTTGCTCGGCGTTCTCGGCCGGAATCATCTTCACGGCTCCTTTGGGCGGCGGCAACTGGAATTCGGCCACGCCCGTCAGCGTTTCCTGCGAGGCGGGCTGAATCACTTGCAGCGGCTTGGTGCGGGCCGACATGATGCCGCGCATGTTCGGGATTTTCCACTCGGCGATGGGTTCCTGGCAGCCGGCCACCAGCGGCAGCGGCACTTCCACAAACTCCTTGCCGCCTTCTATTTCGCGGGCCATCTTGGCCACGTTGCCCGCAATGTCCAGTTTCATCACCGGCGACACCGACGGAATGCCGAGCATTTCGGCCACCAGCCCGTGCACTTGCCCGCCGTTGAAGTCAATGGACTCGCGGCCCATCAGGATCAAGTCGTAGTTGTGCTGCCGGGCCACGGCGGCAATTTGCTCGGCCACGAAATACGCGTCGGTGGGTTCGGCGTTGATGCGGATGGCATCGTCGGCACCGACGGCCAACGCCTTGCGGATGGTCGGCTCGGTGTCGGCTTCGCCCACGTTCAGCACCGTCACGGTGGTGCCCGGCGCGGCCTCCTTGATTTCGACGGCCCGCGCCAATGCGTAGTCGTCGTACGGCCCGGTGATGAACTGCACGCCGTTTTTGTTCAGCTTGGTATTGTTGTCGGTGAAGGATATTTTTGTCGTCGTGTCCGGCACGTGGGTAATGCAAACCAGTATCTTCATGATGATGCGAAAAATGGTTTTTGGTTGATGAACGATTTGAAATCGAAAAATGGAAATTAGAAATCGGCTGTCACGCGAAGGTGCGCAAATATAAACGAATCTTTCCGTGAGGAATAACATTCCGGCACCGAAAAATACCAATCCGGCCTCCCCCAACCCCCTCCCAAGGAGGGGGCTGTCTTTTTTCAAATGATTCAAGGATTGACATGATTGGAATAATTCATGCCCATCACGAAAATCAATTGAGAATCACAGTTCCGACAAAGCGTTTTTACCCAAGACTAAAGACCCAAGACTCATGACTTTTTAGTATGACCCGCCTCGAACAACTGCACGCTTTCCTGCTCGAAGACCCCGACGACCCGTTTACGCTGTACGCCTTGGCCACCGAATATCTGAAAACGGATGTGAACCAAGCACTTGCGTACTACGAAAAGCTGCTCGCCGAGCATCCGAACTATGTGGGCACCTACTACCACGCCGCCCGCCTCTACGCCGACTTGGGCCGCGCCGATGATGCACAAAAAACGTACCGGAAAGGTTTGGAAGTAAGCCAAGCCGCCGGAAACCGCAACGCCCACCGCGAGCTGCAAGCCGCCTACCAGCAGTTTTTGGACGAATAGGGAGCCTCCCCCAACCCCCTCCGAAGGAGGGGGCTTTTAACTCCTCCCCCTTCGGGGGAGGCCGGGAGGGGGCTTTTCCCTCCCCTTGGGGGAGGGTCGGGGTGGGGCTTCTTATTTCAACGATACAAATCCGCCGTCAATGTCGTAGTTGGCTCCGGTGACGAAGCCCGCCTCGTCGCTGCACAGGTACAGGGCCAGCGAAGCCATCTCCTCCGGCGTACCCATGCGGCCGATGGGCTGCGTCTTGGCCAGTTTTTCGAACATTTCCTTCTCTTGGCCGGGGTAGTTCTTGCGCAGGAAATCGTCCACGAACGGCGTGTGGACGCGGCCCGGCGAGATGCAATTGCAACGGATGCGGTGTTCGAGGTAGTCGCGGGCCACGGACAGCGTCATGCTGAAAACCGCCCCCTTGCTCATCGAATAGGCGAAACGGTCGGGGATGCCCACCGTGGCGGCCACCGAAGCCAGGTTCAAAATGGCTCCGCCGCCGTTGGCTTTCATGCGTTCGACGGCAAACATCATGCAGTTGTACACGCCCTTGACGTTGACGCGGAAAATCCGGTCGAAGTCGGCTTCGGGCGTGGTTTCCAGCCTGCCGACGTGCGACACGCCCGCGCTGTTGACCAGAATGTTCACCTGCCGGAACCCCTCGAATATCCGCCGCACCTCGGCTTGGTTCGACACGTCGCATCGGAAAAAGGTCGCCTTGCCGCCCGC
>JALOMD010000228.1 GCA_025455595.1 Cytophagales bacterium
AATGTAGTCAGGATTGGGTTCGGGCGAGGTGCTTTCGCATTGGAAGGCGCACAGCAGCAACAACAAAACGGCAATGATAGCATAGGTTTTCATAGTAGTAGTCTTGGGTTTCATTCACTATGACCCCAAAAACGGCCCGATGGTTGCATGGGTGCGAAAATTTTTTCAACAAAAAAACCTCGCGGAGCGGCGAGGTTTGCGGGCTATCGGCCAACGCCGGTTCAGTTGTTGCGGCGTTTTGGGCAAAAATTGCCTAAAACGCCTTGTATGTTAGTGTGTCAGTGTTTTTTGTTCCAGTTGTATAGGTCAATGAAAATCCCGCAGGCTTACCTGATCCATGTGCACGCTGCCTTGGCTATACACCACCAGCAGGAAATCAGACTCGTTTGCCAGCGGGTAAACAGCAAAGCCGCATCTTTCGCCCGAACGCGGAAACTTCAGGCCCACGTTCAAGTAACGAACCACCGGCTCGTGGATGTGGCTGAGGCGGCACACGCCCAGCCGCGACCGGGCGTTGTCGCGTTCCTCAAAGAAAACTACTTTCTCGTGCGACCCGGCCACAGAGCTGAGTAGCTTGAAATCAAACACACCAGCGCCTTTCAGGCTGTTCACAATGGCCAAACGGGGTACGTGGTCGTGGGTCAGCGACTTGACCGATGGTTCTTTCGCAATCCGCGAGACGCTTTCGGGACGACCTTGTGCATCCAACCTGATGGCGAGCATGTCGTAGGTGCGGTACGTTTCAATCGGATCCATCAACAAGAATCCTTCGCCAACAAGCCACCGGGCTGTTCGCGCTGCGGCCGACGCATTTGTTCGGTTGGGAACTTCGTCGAACGTTTCCATAAGCAACCAATAACCGTTGTCGCTCCTGACAAAAGCCTGAACCACTGCCTGATGGTCTGACAGGACAATGTTTTTGTCGCGGCACAACGGAACCAAGTCTTTTTGCCAGTCCAAAGCCCGGTGCAGAACGTTTTTTCCGTCCGCATCCAAAATAGTCACAAAAACGCCATTGCATTCCTGGGGATCGGCTCCGTTCTCAACCATCAAGACTCCCGCCAGCCTGGTCTCGTTCGCATCGTTATCCACCACCGTCGTAATTTGGGTCGGTTGTTGTTCGTGCAACAGCCTGTCAAACGCCACGTTGCCGGTGTGGCTGTCCAGTGCCAGCAGTCTTTCGTAGCTCAGGGTAAGGGTTGACAGAAAATTGTCGGAGAACGTCAGCAAGAGCAACAGCCGGTTGTTTTCGGCATTTGCCTTTCGGACAACAATCTGTCTAACTGGCAATTCGATTTGTTTTTCCCAAACATCGGCGTGGCTGGCGTTGCGTTTTCTGACCGTCAACAACTTTTTCTTAAGTTCAATCAAAAAATACGCGGAACTATCGGCCGAGGCTATCAACTGCGCCGGTGCCACACCTTTCGCTTCCGTTTGGTCGGTTGGTTTGCCTTGGTTATCGAAGCCCAACCGAACCGTCACCGATCTGGACGCGTTGGTGAGCTGCACAACGTAACCGCCGCGCACCGCCAATGCGTTGTCAAGCACATACGAGCCTTGGCGCGTGACGCTTTGCTCGGAAACCATGCGTTGGGCCGGATCGTGAAAACGGAGCAGGAAATCAGTGGCACCGCCCACTTTGCTGCGCGTCGTGACCAACAGCGAATGGCCACCGGTGCCGCGCACAAAATCCACGTGGTCGAATTTGCCATCAGGTACGTTTATGGATTGCGGCTCTTGCCCACAGGCATCAGGTAGCTGCCATATGCAGCAGAGGAGAAGAAGCAACAGTGGTTTCATGGGGTTCAAAGGCAACGCGGTTAAACCTTTTAAACAATAGAGTTACTATTGCTGATAATCAGTTATTACACAATTTTCACACTGGTTTCCTCTGTAATAAAAGGCGTTTTAGGCAAAAAATGCCCAAAACGCAGTCTGTAACTAATGGATTGTTAACCGATAGTAATTCTAATTGCATTGCTCTTAAAACCATCACTATAAACCAGATGTTTGTGAAAATCGAAAGGAAAAAAATAAATTTTCGGTTTTGAGGTGTTCTATTTCTCATCCTCAAAATCGAAATTGCTCAACTTCGGCGGCGGCAGGTTTTTGAACTGCACGCCCGTTGCCACGCTGCCTTTGCGGTCTTGCTTGGTGTACAGTTCCTGCGCCGTTTCTTCACTTACAATCTGTATTTCCGAATACGTCGTCTTGCCCGACACCACCGCAAAGCCATACACCCGGTTCGTCTGCGAGCAGTTCACGCAGGTTTTGGTGGTGGGCAATGCTTTCAAACGCGCCTCCGGTATTTCGTTTCCACAGTGGATGCAATTCATGTTTGTTTCTCTTCTAAAAAACTAATTAATCGGTGTGTGTTGTGAAAGAAAGTGGTAATGAAAATGTCTCTGTTCGGTATTTTCTCAGCAATAGCCACATAGTGGTATCCCTCCTTGTCAAACCTGCGGTCTGTCAAAAATACAGTGATTACCGTATTCTCTGTGTTTGAAAAACTGTACAGTATTTCTATTTTCGGTAATTCGTCCTCATCGTAAGGCAGAAGCACGTGGTTGTTCCCTATCGGAACGGCTACCATTTCACGGTGCTCGTACTTCCAAGGAAAGTAAGATTCGTGTTTCTCTATCAAAACGTCTTGCCGATATTCTCGGGCAATTTCTCTAATTTCTTCCGGTAGCCTCATCACAAAAAATCATCTTTTTGTATAAAATTACAGAAAAAAACCTCAAAACACGATATGTCTTGAGGTCTTGAAAGATACTATTCCGAATCAGGATTTTCAGGATTGACAGAAAAAACAGAATTGCCCGCTTATTTCTTGGGCCGATTCGAGCCTCTGTGCCTGCTTTCTATCCGCAGAAGCAAGTCCGTACGGGTTTTTAGAATTCCGTTTTTCCTGTCAATCCCGAAAATCCTGATTCAGACAATCAACCGACGCTTCCTTCCAAACTAATCGCCAGTAGTTTCTGAGCTTCCACGGCAAACTCCATCGGGAGTTGGTTCAGCACTTCTTTGGCGTAGCCGTTTACAATCAGAGCCACAGCCGCTTCAGTGTCAATGCCGCGTTGGTTGCAATAGAAAATCTGGTCTTCGCCGATTTTCGAGGTCGTGGCTTCGTGCTCCACGCGGGCCGTCGGGTTTTTCACCTCAATGTACGGGAACGTGTGCGCCCCGCATTTGTCGCCCATCAGCAGCGAATCGCATTGCGTGAAATTGCGGGCACCTTCGGCGCGGCGGCTCACTTCCACCAATCCGCGATACGAATTTTGGCTTTTTCCGGCAGAAATACCTTTCGATATAATTCGGCTCTTGGTGTTTTTGCCCAAGTGAATCATCTTGGTTCCGGTGTCGGCTTGCTGGTAGTTGTTGGTTACCGCAACGGAATAAAATTCACCCACCGAGTTGTCGCCTTTCAAAATCACCGACGGATACTTCCACGTAATCGCCGAACCGGTTTCCACTTGCGTCCACGAGATTTTGGAGTGGTTGCCGAGGCAAATGCCGCGTTTGGTCACAAAGTTGTAGATACCGCCCCGGCCTTCTTTGTCGCCTGGATACCAGTTTTGCACCGTCGAGTACTTGACTTCCGCGTTTTCCAACGATACTATTTCCACCACGGCGGCGTGCAGTTGGTTTTCGTCGCGCATCGGGGCCGTGCAGCCTTCGAGGTAGCTCACGTAGCTGCCTTCTTCGGCCACAATCAGGGTGCGTTCAAACTGACCGGTTTCTTTGGCGTTGATGCGGAAATACGTCGAAAGTTCCATCGGGCAACGCACGCCTTTCGGGATGAACACGAACGAACCGTCGCTGAAAACCGCCGAGTTCAGGGCTGAAAAATAGTTGTCATGCGCCGGAACCACCGAACCCAAGTACTTGCGCACCAGTTCGGGGTGTTCCTGAATGGCTTCGCTCATTGAGCAGAAAATAATGCCCAGTTCGCCGAGTGTCTTTTTATAAGTAGTAGCAATGGAAACGCTGTCAATCACCGCATCCACGGCCACGCCGGTGAGGCGTTTCTGCTCGTTCAGCGAAATGCCCAGTTTCTCGAACGTGGCCCGCAGTTCGGGGTCAATTTCGTCCAAGCTTTTGGGCGTTGCCTTTTGCTTGGGAGCCGAGTAGTAGATAACGTCTTGGTAGTTGATTTCCGGGAACGTCACGTTGGCCCATTCCGGCGATTTCATTTCCAGCCACTGCCGGTATGCCTTCAACCGCCATTCCAGCATCCACTCGGGTTCATTCTTCTTTTCCGAAATGAATCGAACTATATCTTCGCTCAAACCCTTGGGAGCCGAATCGGTCTCGATGATGGTCTCGAAACCGTATTTGTACTCCGACTGGGTAATATCTTCGAGAAGTTGCGTGTCTTTGCTCATGACTGCCGACGTTTATTTAGAATAATTCTATTTAGTTACAAATATAGGCCAAAAAAAGTTTCTTCTGTTACCCTCAACTAACAAAAATTTTACGCCTTTTGTTTTGGTGTCTCTCTTTGCCGAGCAGGTTTGCAAGCATTCAGTCGATGACAATTACGATGAAAGAGCGGCTTTTTGGGTGTACCGTACAAAAAATTAGGTTATCTATATTTGTTAACATAAAATATTGATATTTCAATAAAGATATACATTAAATTAAGTATTTACACTTATTTCATACTTTTTGTTTGGTCTTTTAAAACACTTGGCGGCGAAATGGGTTAAGAAGCATAGTAAAAGTAAAACAGACTTTTGTCTTGTATTTTGTTACCAATTTCCACCTAACCAAACTATTATGAAAATGAGAAAGATTACTTTCAGTCTTTTGGCCGTGTTGTGTGCTTGTTCCTTTGCTTTCGGGCAAGAAGAGAAAAAAGCAACTTTTTCAGTGACCATGAACCAAGACTCGTTCTTCGGTTTCTACCCGGCCATATCGGGTGCTTACCAGATGAGCGACAAAGTGGAATGGACTTTCTACGGCATTTTTTGGACTACGCCTTCGTTCGGCACGGGCGGCGGCGGCGGTTTGTGGACGGAGTTCGGCACGGGCGTGAATCTGTCTTTGGCTGAAGGCAAACTGAAACTGAACCCGCAAGTCGGCATTTTGAACGGAAGGCTGCTTTCGAATGGTGATTTCCCAATGTTTCTGGAAGGGGTCGTACCCAGCCTGACGGCAAACCTGAGCACTGACCGGCTCGAAGGCCAGCTTTACGCAGGCTATTACGCGGCATTGCGCACGGGTCAAAGGCGGCGCAGCGACGCTGACCCTACTTTGGTTGACGCACCCAGCCGCAACAATTTCCTGCACTGGTGGATTAACGCCGGTTATAAAGTGACTCCGGCGTTTTCGTTCGGTGGCCATTTTGAACACTTGCGGTCAAACCCCAGCGAAGGCGAAAGCTCCAATCTCTACCAGTGGGTAGGCCCGTATGTGCAGGCTTCCATCCCTTCGAAAGGAATTACGGTTCGCTTCACCGGCGGTGCCGACATCACCGACCGGCCCGCCACAGACGGCACCAGTTCGTTCTACAAACTATCGGCTACTTTCGGTTTCTAAAAGAAGCCTCACCCCAGCCCTCCCGACACGTCGAGACAGGCTTCTCCCATGGAGAAGGGCTTTTTTTGTCTGAATCAGGATTTACAGGATTGTCAGGAAAAACAGGATTAAGCGGCTGGGCGAAGGTTCGGTCATGTCTGTAAGCGAGCCACGGATTCAGGACGGATTGCTTTCCAAAGTGGTAATCCGAAAAGGCCGCCAGTTGTCGGGAAAGATTGGGAGGCCAATCCTGTTT
>JALOMD010000229.1 GCA_025455595.1 Cytophagales bacterium
TGCGCCTTTGCGTGCAACTTTTTTTCACGAAAAGGCGCAGAGAGAAACCGCAAAGGCCGCAAAGAATTACCAATCATCTCGCTTTGAAATATTTCTGCAATGTGTTCACATAGTCTTCGCCCGTTTGGAAACGCAGCAAATCGGCCCCGCTGCTTTTGAAAATCTCTGTAGTTTCTGACAAATGCCGTTCGGCGGCGGCTCGGTAGCGTTTTCGCAGGCCGGGCAAAAACGTAGGCAGCACCGTCCGTCGCCCGGTTTCGGCTTCGCCCACGGGCAGCCAACCGACATCGGGCAATTCCGTTTCCCGTGCGTCAGAAATTTGCATTCCAATCACTTCGTGACGCGCCGCCGCCAGTCGCAACGCTGATTTATATTCGGTTGTAGCAAAATCAGAAATGACACAGAAAACGCTTTTCTGACGCACCATGCGCATGGCGAATTGCAAGGCGGCCGAAAGGTCGGTTTTCTGCTGTGCGGGCTGTTGTTCCAGCATGTCGCGGATGAGGCGCAACAGGTGCTGGTAGCCTTTTTGCGGCGGCACAAAATGCTCGGTTTGGCTGCTGAACAACACCAGCCCCACCAAGTCGTTGTTTTGGTGCGCCGCCAACGCCAACACTGCGGCCAGTTCGTGTGCCAAGTCGCGTTTGGTCTGTACGGCGGTGCCGAAATTCATTGACGCACTGGCATCCACGAGCAGCAACAGGTTCAAGGCACGTTCCTCTTGAAATATTTTCAGGTGCGGCTCGCGGTACCGCGCCGTTACGTTCCAGTCAATGGCCCGCACGTCGTCGCCGAACTGGTACTTGCGCAACTCACTGAACGTCATTCCCTTGCCGCGAAAATGGCTGTGGTATTGCCCGGCCAGCAAGTTTTCGGAAACGTACCGTGCCCGAAAAGCCAGTTTTTGAACTTTCTTCAGTAAATCGGCGGCGGGCAGGTTCTTGGACATTTGTTGTCAGGTTATATGCGCAAAAAGCTGTAGATGTACAGTCACGCTTCGGCGTGATCACTGTCGCAGTTGGAAACAGTTGCAGGCTAAAGCCTGCAGTACAAGCTGGTTTCCGACTATTGGCGTTTTGGGCAAAATTTGGCTAAAACGCATTCTTCTGAATTATTCAAACGACTCGGCTAAAGCCGAATCTACAAATTAAAAATAAATGTCCACGTAGTCCACCACATTGTTCCCTTCACACGATTCCATTTCTTGCAGCCGCCAGTATTTGCGCGTACCAGTGGCTTTGAAGTGATACTCGCCTTCTTTTACACAAGGCTGTCCGCTATGGATGGAAGCGACGTGCGTCACGATTTTGCCTGTAAACAGCAACTCACGGCTGTTCACTACTTTCAGTTCACCTTCTATGTACAGTGAATCGGAAGATGTTTTGCTTTTCTGGTTTCCCTTGATGAAATACTTGCCGTTTTTCTGCGATACAACCGCTGTACCGGGAACATCCCAACTAATCCACTGCAACGTCAGGTTGTGCTTTCCGACCCGTAAGGGCGACTGTTGAACAGATGTTTTTGTGTTCTTCTCAAGAACAGGCAAAAATGCAACAAATAGAGAAATAAACAGAAAAATCACTTTCATACAATTGAAGTTTTGAAGCATCAAACAATGATTTCGGCTTTTGGATTACAAATCCAAGACAGTTTGGTTCGGGATTGCAAATCCCGAACAGCGAATGAGATTTATTTGCGTTTTAAGCAATTTTGCACAAATTCATCCAATCTATTTCCCTAACTTCAACGCCCACCCTACTTACCACTTACCACTTACCACTTACCAATGACTACGGCATCGGCACTGTGTTCAGTATTTCGCGAATCACCTCATCCGTTGTGACGTTTTCGGCTTGGGCCTCGTAGCTGAGGCCGATGCGGTGGCGCAGCACCTCTGTACAGACGGCTCGCACATCGTCAGGAGTGGTGTAGTGGCGTTGTTGCAGAAAGGCGTGGGCTTTGGTGGCCGCCACCAGCCCGATGCTGCCGCGCGGCGAGGCTCCGAATGCCAGCAGAGGCCGCAGTTTTTCCAGTTTGTACATTTCCGGCTGTCGCGTCGCAAACACCAAATCGAGTATGTAATTCTCTATTGCTTCGTCCATCTGTACAGATTTCACCGTTTGCCGGGCCTGCAGGATTTGCGCCTGTTCCAGCACCGTCTGTACAAGTCGTCCGTTTGCCATTTGGTGCTGACGAATCACGCGCCGCTCGTCGTCTTTGGTCGGGTAGGTGACCACGACTTTCAGCAGAAAACGGTCGGCTTGGGCTTCGGGCAGCGGGTAGGTGCCGCCTTGTTCAATCGGGTTTTGCGTGGCCAGCACCAGAAAAGGCTCGTCGAGCGGAAACGTGGTGTCGCCGATGGTCACCTGTTTCTCGGCCATCGCCTCCAATAGAGCCGATTGCACTTTTTCGGGAGCACGGTTGATTTCGTCGGCCAGCACGAAGTTGGCCGCCGCCGCCAATGTCTTGATAGCCAGCGTCTTGGCGAGTCCGGGCACGCCTTCCAGCAATACGTGTCCGCCACTGAGCAGGCCGATGAGCAGTTTTTCCACCATGTTCGCCTGCCCGACAATCACTTGGTTTATCTCGGTCGTCAAGTCGGCGAACCAGCGGCTTTGTTCTTGTATTTTTTCGTGCATGAAAATTGAATTTAGACGGCTCTGTAAATGGCTTTGGGCACTTTGTCTTGAATCGCGGATGCAACGGATGACGCGGATTGCACGGATGAGGTGCTTCTATACAAACGCGGCTGTTTTTAAGAAGCCCATCCGTGAAATCCGTGTAATCCGCTTAATCCGCGATTCAAGACGATACGGCGTTTTGGTCAAAAAACGCTTAAAACGTCCATCAATTGCCCTGAATGCGTCCAAGATACGGGAAAAATAATTGCCGCCCATACCCGCCGTTCCCCCGAAACACCGTAGTTTTGTGTTCGCGGTTCTTAGTTTACGGTTTACCGTTTTCGGTTTGCCGCTCCAGTCCATTCAATCATTCCCTCATTCTATCATTCAATCATTGCCCATGTATCGCCTCACCGCTCTGTATCCGCAAAAACGTGCTTTCATTACCGGGGCCGGCTCCGGTTTCGGCAAAGCCTTGGCCTTGGAACTGGCCGCCGATGGTTGGACTGTCGGCTTGGCCGACCTGAACGCCGACCGGCTGGCCGAGACAGAACAGGAAGTAACGCAGTTGGGCGGCCAGCCGATTGTGCTGCCGCTTGACGTGACGGACAAAGTGCGTTTCAAGCAAATTTCAGAGAATTTCTTGGCACAAACCGGAGGCATTGACGTGTTGTTCAACAATGCGGGCATTGGCGACGGCGGTGTGTTTGAACTCTATCCGCTCGAACTGTGGGAACGCATGGTGGCCATCAACCAGATGGGTGTGGTGCACGGCTGTTGGTTTTTCATTCCGACGCTGAAAAAACAGAAATCGGGCATGATTGTGAACACGGCGAGCTTTGCGGCTGTGGGTGCCGCGCCTGAAATGGCGGCCTACAACATGACCAAAGCGGCGGTGACGGCTCTGTCGGAAACGCTGTACGTGGAATTGATGGATTTTAACATCCGTGTGTGCAATGTGATGCCGGGATATTTTCAGACGAACATCGCCGAAGGGGCTTCCACGGAACTGTCACGCAAAATCACACAGCGGCGGCTGGACAAATCGGGGCTGTCGCCGCAACAGGTGGCCGAGGAAGTGCTGACCCGCGCCGCCGAGGGCGAACTGTACATCTTGCTACCTGAATATGCCCGCGAAGCCTGGCGACTGAAACGCGAAAATCCTGAACAGTACAGAATGATGATCAAGGAAATGATGGACAAGGAGCGGGAGAAGTTCAAAATGATGAATAAGGAATGATGAAAGCAGAGTGATGAATCACCAAGGTCTGTGGCACACAGACCAATTGCGCAGGAAACATCAGGTCTGTGTGCCACAGACCTTGGTGACGGGATTTTCAACAAAAAACGCCCAAAACGCCTTTCGGTCTATTTTTGAAAGGCGTTTTGGGCATTTTTTTGCAAATCCATCTGTGACATCATTCCATCAAAGTTTGGGCAATCCGACACAGAAAACCGAACCCCGATTCTGCTGGCTGCGCACCCAAATTCGTCCGCCGTGTTTTTCTATCATTTCTTTGCAAAGCAAAAGCCCAAGCCCGGTTCCTTTTTCATTGTAAGTGCCGAGCGAAGTGTAGTGCCGCTCTGGGCGGAACAATTTTTCCAAGACTTCTCTGCTCATGCCAACGCCCGTGTCGGTCACGCGAATTTCGACGAAGTTCTTGGCGTTGACCACCTTCACCTCAACGTCGCCTTCGGTCGTGAATTTGTTGGCGTTGGAAACCAAGTTGCGGATCACGGTTTTCAGTACGTTCTGGTCGGCGTTCACAAAAAAGCCTTCAGGCACCTGATTGATGAAACGGTTTCCTTTGTGTACGGCGGTGGCCCGGAGCAATTCAAATGTTTCGTCAACCACGGCTGACAACAGGAGCGGCCGCTTTTCAATGTGTATCCCGTGCGTTTGTGTCTGTACCCAGTAAAGCAGGTTGTCCATCAATGTTCTGGTAACGCCCACCGTTTTCTTGATTTCATGGGAAAAGCTTTTGATCTCCGCAAGGCTCAACGACTGGCATACACTCAACGTGGCTTCCAATGTGTCCATCGGGCTGCGCAAGTCGTGGGCCAAAACAGCCAGCAGGGTGTTTTTGATCATGTTCTGTTGGGCAAGCACTTGGTTTTCCTCACCGATCTGCTGTTTTTCCCTCAACTCTTCCGTAACGTCTTTGTAACGCCACATGTCGCCGACGGCCCGGCCTTCTTCAAAAATGGGGTAATACTCCATCGACAAGCAGGTGCCGCTTTTGAGTTCTATGATTTGCCCGGTCTGCACGGCTTTATCTTCCATTTGCGTCCAAATCTTACTTGAAAACGCATCGAAGCCTTTGATTATCGATTGGTGCAGCATCAGTGTTTCGTAGCCGTCCCATCCTATCAGCGACTGTGCCGTCAGGGGGAGTTCGAACAGGTCGCAAAACGCTTGGTTGACAAACGAAACTTGGTCGTTGCTACTGATGATCACACCTTCTTTTGAAATTTCCAACAAGGCGGTGGCACCCTGATGAAACAAGGATTTGCTATTCATTCACAAAAAATACAGAAAAACAAAAAGGATTGAAATTTCAGGTGACTTAAAACGAGGAACCCAACCGGGACATCAGTGTCTTGCGGTTCGGCTTGCAGGAAAGCGGAAGTTGAAATCAACGAAAAAATCGAAACGGAACGATAATGTATCCGTAAAGGTAGCTCTTCGAAACGACAAATATTCGTCTTTTACCGGTCAAACCTTACGAACCGGTTCCGGTCAGGCAGAAACACGGCTTCGGTACGCAAGGGAATGAAAAAATCGTTTATTAGTTGTATTTTTGCGGGATGCTTACGTTTTTCGATAAACATAGGCCGAGGTTATTCGATGTTCGCGACCAGCCGTTTTGGGCGTTTTTTGCTCGAAACACTTCAGGGTGTGAGGTCTGTTAGCTAAAAACCGGTGCCGCTTACAGACTGGTTACATAAGGAAACATCAGGTTTGTGTGCCGCAGATTTTGGAGGAAGGAAAAGTACAAAAACGCTGAATGAAGGCGAATACGTCATACATGGCTTCCACTATATTATATGATTATATGTGGATTTTGCAAAAACTTCCTAAAACGCTTTTCAAGGAATAGATTCATCGAACCTAATACCGTCCAACAAAAAACGAACTATACAAATGGCAAAGAAGAAATTTGACACTATGCCAAGTTACGATGAGTTGATAATACCAACTTTAAAAGCATTAAAGCAACTTGGTGGCTCTGGTACAATTGATGAAATCAATGAGAATGTATATCGAATTGCAAAGCTGCCCGATGAAACACTAAAGATAACTCACGGCGATAGCAGTTTACAATCTGAAATAGATTATAGATTAGCATGGTCAAGAACATATCTAAAAAAATTCGGCTTGATAGAAAACTCTTCCAGAGGGGTGTGGGTCTTGTCAAAACCGGACGTAGAACCTGACAAAATAAACTATAACGAAATTGTCAAAACGGTCAAAGAATCCATGAAGGCAAATAACACCAACAAGCCTTCAGATTTCTCAGAAATGGCAGTTCAGGTGGAAAGCATTGTTCATTGGAAAGAAGAACTCTTAGAGACGCTTCTAACAATTGCTCCTGATGCTTTTGAGAGGCTCGCACAACGAATATTGAGAGAAAGTGGTTTTGTCCAAGTTGAAGTAACTGGCAAGTCCGGGGATGGAGGAATAGACGGCAAGGGAATAGTAAAAATAAGCGGCTTCCTTAGCTTTCATGTGATTTTTCAATGCAAACGTTATAGAAAGTCTGTAACCCCAAGTGAGGTGAGAGATTTCAGAGGTGCCATGCAAGGCAGGGCTGACAAAGGGCTTTTAATTACAACGGGAACATTCACAAGGGATGCCATCAAAGAAGCTACACGTGATGGTGCACCACCCATTGATTTAATTGATGGCGAGTTGCTTTGTGAGAAACTGAAAGAGTTCAAGCTTGGTGTCAGTACCGAGTTTGTCGAACAAGTACAAATAAACACCGATTGGTTTTCTCAGTTATAATCCTCATTATCCTACGTTATCCATAAGGTTGTTTAAAATTCGGTTTGCATCGGCGTTTTGGGCAAAAAACGCTCAAAACGCGAGCCTTTTGTCTTTTGCGAGCCTGTGATTCCGGTCAGACGCGCAGCGTCAGACCTGCTTTCCAAGGGCGTTTCAGATAAAAGTCGTCCAAAACGCTTATCTCGAATAATCTCTAAAACAGCATATCTTCAAGGTTTGAAAGAATCACAACAATAAAACAATCTAACACTACAACAATAAAAAATGTCCCTAACAGAAGAAATACAGAAACGAAGAACATTCGCCATCATTTCGCACCCGGATGCGGGGAAAACGACCCTAACCGAAAAATGCCTGCTGTTCGGCGGGGCCATTCAGACGGCGGGGGCAGTGAAATCGAACAAAATCAAGAAAGGCGCGGCCTCGGATTTCATGGAAATCGAGCGGCAGCGGGGCATTTCGGTGGCCACGTCGGTGATGAGTTTTGAATACAACGACTGCAAAGTGAACCTGCTCGATACGCCCGGTCACAAAGACTTTGCCGAAGACACGTACCGCACGCTGACCGCCGTGGACAGTGTGATTCTGGTGATTGACTGCGTGAAAGGCGTGGAGGAACAGACCGAACGCCTGATGGAAGTGTGCCGGATGCGCGACACGCCGGTTATTATTTTCATCAACAAACTCGACCGCGAAGGCCGTCCGCCGTTTGATTTGCTTGATGAGTTGGAGCAGAAACTGCACATCAGCACACGGCCGCTGACGTGGCCCATCGGCATGGGCAGCGATTTTCAGGGTGTCTATAACCTGTACGAAAAAAGTCTGTACCTGTTCAGTGCCAACAAGACCAAAATCTCCAGCGACATTGTTGCCATCAGTGATTTGACAGACAAACAACTGGACGCAACCGTCGGCGAACGGGCGGCCAACCAATTGCGCGAAGACGTGGAATTGATTGAGGGCGTGTACGAGCCGTTCAATCTGGATTTGTACCGCTCCGGTCTGTTGGCTCCGGTGTTTTTCGGCAGTGCGCTGAACAATTTCGGCATCAAGGAACTGTTGGACACGTTTACGCGCATCGCGCCGCCGCCGCACGAACGGGAGGCTACCGAACGGGTGGTGAAGCCGGAAGAAAACAAGTTCAGCGGCTTTGTTTTCAAAATCCACGCCAACCTCGACCCGCGCCACCGCGACCGCATTGCGTTTCTGCGCGTGTGTTCGGGCAAGTTTGAACGCAACAAGTTTTTCCACCACGTGCGGCTCGACAAAAACTTCCGTTTTGCCAATCCGTACAGTTTTTTGGCGCAGGACAAAGAAGTGATTGAGGAAGCGTTTCCCGGCGATGTGATCGGTCTGTACGACACGGGCAATTTCAAGATCGGCGACACGCTGACCGAGGGCGAGGATTTGCTTTTCAAAGGTATTCCGAGCTTTTCGCCGGAGATTTTCCGCGAGGTCATCAACAAAGACCCGATGAAAACCAAGCAGTTGGAAAAAGGCGTGCAGCAACTCACCGACGAA
>JALOMD010000230.1 GCA_025455595.1 Cytophagales bacterium
TTGCTGCCGGTGGGAACGAAAGTCAGGCGTTTTGGGTAATTTTTGCTCAAAACGCCCGGCGCAACCATTCAACCTTTATAGGGTTTTGAACCTTATAAAGGTTTTTCCGCACCACAGCGTTTTAGCCAAAAATTACCCAAAACGCCATCGAGCCCATCTCCGTCCGGTCGTCGGCATCCGTAATCAAGCTGTTCAGAATAGAGCGTCCGGAAGCCAGTAAATTTTTTGTCAAAAATTTGACTGCAATCAAAAACTCCGTACTTTTGCAATCCCTTTCGCAAGGGGGACTCAATTGGGGGTGTACCAGAGTGGCCAAATGGGGCAGACTGTAAATCTGCTGGCTTATGCCTTCGGTGGTTCGAATCCATCCGCCCCCACCTTGCCAATGATAGAATGAGGCAATTTTGAATGAGTGAATATCTTTAGAAGTCAATTCATTCATTTTAGCATTCAATCATTCAAAGTTGATACGCGGGAGTAGCTCATTTGGTAGAGCGATAGCCTTCCAAGCTATAGGTGGCGGGTTCGAGCCCCGTCTCCCGCTCCAGTGAAAAGTACCAGACAGTTTTTTCGGAAGTTGTCTGTTTTATCAGCCGTCGTAGCTCAGGGGTAGAGCACTTCCTTGGTAAGGAAGAGGTCGTGGGTTCAATTCCCATCGTCGGCTCTGTCAAGCACAATCAAAATTCATAGTACTTTTATTCAATAACCTTAAAACTGAGGATTTTCAAACATGGCAAAAGAAACGTTTGACCGTTCCAAACCCCACGTGAACGTTGGTACCATCGGTCACGTAGACCACGGTAAAACTACATTAACCGCTGCTATAACAATGGTATTGGCCAACAAAGGTTTGGCAGAAAAAAGAGATTTCTCTTCAATTGATAACGCGCCTGAAGAAAAAGAACGCGGTATCACCATCAATACTGCACACGTAGAATACCAAACAGAGAAACGCCACTATGCACACGTGGACTGCCCCGGTCACGCTGACTACGTGAAAAACATGGTTACGGGTGCTGCCCAGATGGACGGTGCCATTCTGGTGGTTGCCGCCACCGACGGCCCCATGCCGCAAACCAAAGAACACATCCTGTTGGCTCGCCAAGTAGGTGTGCCCCAGTTGGTTGTATTCATGAACAAAGTTGACTTGGTTGACGACCCTGAGTTGTTGGAACTGGTTGAAATGGAAGTTCGCGAACTGTTGAGTTTCTACAAATTCGACGGCGACAACACGCCGGTTATCCAAGGCTCGGCTTTGGGTGGACTGAACGGCGACCCGCAGTGGGTGAAAACCATCGAAGAACTGATGAACGCCGTTGACACTTGGATTCCGCTGCCGGTTCGTCTGGTTGACCAGCCGTTGCTGATGTCGGTTGAAGACGTGTTCACCATCACCGGTCGTGGCACGGTTGCCACCGGCCGTATCGAGCGTGGCGTTGTGAACGTAGGCGATGCCGTTGACATCTTGGGCATGGGTGCCGAGAACTTGAAATCTACCGTTACCGGTGTGGAGATGTTCCGCAAATTGCTGGATCGTGGCGAAGCCGGTGACAACGTAGGTCTGTTGCTCCGTGGCATTGACAAAGACCAAATCCGTCGTGGTATGGTTATTTGCAAGCCGGGCAGCGTAAAACCCCACGCCAAGTTCAAGGCTGAGGTTTACATCTTGAGCAAAGAAGAGGGTGGCCGTCACACGCCGTTCTTCAATAAATACCGTCCGCAGTTCTACTTCCGTACCACAGACGTTACCGGCGAAATCAAATTGCCTGAGACCATCGAAATGGTGATGCCTGGTGACAACGTGACCATCGAAGTACAATTGATCAACACCATCGCCATGGAAAAAGGCTTGCGTTTCGCCATCCGCGAAGGCGGCCGCACGGTGGGTGCCGGTCAGGTAACCGAAATCTTGGATTAATTCCTTACGGTAACTTGTACGAAATGCCTTCCCTCCGGGAGGGCATTTTCTGTTTAGAGCGTTTTGGGCGATTTTTGCCCAAAACGCTCTAAGGAACACGGCCGACAGCCTGTAGCAGGATTTGCAAAATAATTGACCGCTTTTTTTGTATTCTTCTGTTGATTTCTTAGTTTTGCAGTCCGTTTTTGAATAGGTACGTTTACGGGTGTAGTTCAAGGGTAGAATAGCGGTCTCCAAAACCGTTGATGGGAGTTCGAATCTCTCCACCCGTGCCCTCACACATTAGCAATCAGTTGAGAATGAACAAGTTTTTCGCTTTCGTCAGAGACTCCTTCGTAGAGGTGAAAGACCATGTCTCGTGGCCCAAGTATTCTGAAGCCCAGAGCAGCGCGACATTGGTGCTGGTTGCTTCGTTGATTTTTGCTTTGGTAATCGGCTTGGTTGACGTGGGTTTCAAAAACGCCATGAAAGCCATCTACGACTCCATCTTCGTTCAATGATTCCCACCGGTAAAGACTTTTTCAGATGAGTGAGCTTAAGTGGTATGTGCTCCGGGCAGTGGCCGGCCAAGAAAAGAAAATCAAATCTTACCTTGAAACGGAAATATCCCGCCACAACCTGACCGAGCAAATCGCGCAGGTAATCATCCCTTCCGAAAAAGTGTACGAGATGCGCAACGGCAAAAAAAAGGTGCGTGAGAAAAACACGCTGCCGGGCTACGTCATCATCTCGGCCAACGTGGATCATCCGGAAGTAATGCACACTATATCGGGTATTCCGGGTGTGTTGGGCTTTTTGGGTAATGAAAACAAGCCGGGCACGTCGAGCAAAATCCCGGTGCCGCTCCGCCAATCGGAAGTGAACCGGATTCTGGGCAAGATTGACGAGCAAGCCGAGCAAGGCGAAAAACTGGAAACGCCGTTCATCGTTGGCGAAACCGTGACCGTGATGGACGGCCCATTCAAGTCGTTCAAAGGGACGGTGGAAGAGGTGTTCGAAGAACGCAAGAAACTGAAAGTGATGGTAAAGATTTTCGGCCGCAATACGCCGGTTGAGTTGAGTTACGTGGAAGTGGAAAAGCAAGATTGACCAAGTAAAATGTACAAAAACGCTCAAAAACGCCTCAAACGGTTTTTTTTGGGCGTTTTTGAAGCAAAATCGCACTGTTACGCCTCAATATACGGGCAAGGGAGCTTAATGATTTCGTCCCTTCGCCTCCGCGCTTCGTCTTTGCACGCTTCCAAATGCAAGGCAGCGCAACCGGGAAGACTCCACCTGCCGAGTGTGGCCTCGTCAGTGTCGGAACCACGCCCACAGTAAGAGTGAAGCGAATCAAATTTCTTTATTCGCACAAAACCAATTTCATACAAAATGGCAAGAGAAATTGCTGGATATCTGAAGTTGCAGGTAAAAGGCGGACAGGCAAACCCTGCTCCTCCCATTGGCCCTGCACTGGGTAGCAAAGGCATCAACATCATGGAGTTCTGCAAGCAGTTCAATGCCAGAACCCAAGACAAAATGGGCCAAGTGGTGCCCGTGTTGATTACCTACTACACCGACAAGTCGTTCGATTTTGTCCTCAAGACGCCGCCGGCTGCCGTATTGTTGTTGGATGCCGCCAAAGCCCAGAAAGGCTCGGCCGAACCCAACCGCAAGAAAGTAGGCTCGGTGACTTGGGAACAAGTGCAAAAGATTGCCGAAACCAAAATGCCTGACTTGAACGCTTTCACGCTGGAGTCTGCCATGAAAATGATTGCAGGCACGGCCCGGAGCATGGGCATCACGGTGACCGGAACCACCCCTTGGGCCAATTAAGTCGTTTGTCGCAGCGTTTTGGGCAATTTTTGCTTAAAACGCCGACAGCCAGGGGTTTGTAAAATACAATTCAACGTTGGCGGATAACCGCGTTTGCCGACATAAAACTAAGAGCAATGGGAAAATTGACCAAAAAGCAAAAAGAAGCCCGCTCCAAACATGACTTGAACAAGGCGTATTCTTTAGCGGAAGCCGCGCAAGTTGTGAAGGATGTCACGTACACCAAGTTTGATGCTTCGGTGGATGTGGATGTGCGCCTGGGCGTTGACCCCCGCAAAGCCGACCAGATGGTTCGCGGCACGGTGGCCCTGCCCCACGGCACGGGCAAAGAAGTGCGCGTGCTGGTGCTTTGCCCGCCCGACAAAGAGGCCGAAGCCCGTGAAGCCGGTGCCGACCACGTAGGTCTGGACGACTACATCGCCAAAATCGAAGGCGGTTGGACGGACATTGACGTGATCATTACCATGCCGACCGTAATGGCCAAGGTGGGTAAGCTGGGCCGGGTGCTGGGTCCTCGCGGCCTGATGCCAAACCCCAAGTCCGGAACCGTGACAATGGAAGTAGGCAAAGCCGTGAAGGAAGTGAAAGCCGGTAAGATTGACTTCAAGGTTGACAAAACCGGAATCGTACACACCAGCATCGGCAAAGTGTCTTTCTCGCCGGAGAAAATCGCCGAAAACGTGCAGGAACTGATGAACACCATCATGAAACTGAAGCCGTCGTCGGCCAAGGGCACTTACGTGCAAACGGTGTACATCTCCAGCACGATGAGCCCCTGCGTGCAGATTGACAAAACCAGTATCCAAGGTCTGTAACCGAAGCAGGAACACAAGTTCGCCTACAGGGCGATTTGTGCAATCCCTTCGCAAATCAATCATAACATGACACGTGAAGAAAAAGCGGTTATCATTCAAGATTTAACCGAGAAGTTCCGCCAGAAGCCGTTTTTCTATATCATGGATGCCTCCGGCATGAGCGTGAAAGAAACCAACGCCTTCCGCCGGATGTGTTTCGAGAAGGGCATGGAGTACCAAGTGGTAAAAAACACCCTGATCCGCAAGGCATTGGAAAACATCGAAGGCGACTACACGCCGTTCAATGACAAAGTGCTGACCGGGTTCTCAGGCGTGCTGTTCTCCACCGAGTCGGGCAAGGCCCCGGCTGCCTTGATCAAGGAATTCCGCAAGAAGAGCGGCTTGGAGAAGCCGGCTTTCAAAGGAGCCTCGGTTGAGTCAAGCCTTTTCATCGGTGAAAACAACCTTGACACGTTGTTGAACCTGAAGTCCAAGCAAGAGCTGATTGGCGAAATCATCGGCCTGTTGCAGTCGCCCGCCAAAAACGTGGTTTCCGCGTTGCAAAGCGGCGGCAACAAACTGGCTGGCATCGTCAAGACCTTGCAGGAGCGGGAAGGCTGATCCTGAAGTACGATTTACGAGGTGCGAAGTACGAATGAGTTCCTCGACCTCGGCGACACTGATTGTAACATTCATCCAAAACTTTATTCACAATTAATTTCATTACGAAAATGGCAGATTTGAAAGCATTCGCCGAACAACTGGTTAACCTGACCGTTAAGGAAGTAAACGAACTGGCCCAAATCCTGAAAGACGACTACGGCATCGAGCCTGCTGCCGCTGCTGTGGCGGTTGCCGCTCCTTCTGCTGGCGGTGGCGACGCTGCTCCGGCCGCCGAAGCCAAAACTTCTTTCGACGTGGTTCTGAAAGCCGCCGGCCCGAACAAGCTCCAGATTGTGAAACTGGTGAAAGACCTGACCGGTCTGGGCCTGAAAGAAGCGAAAGAACTGGTTGACTCCGCTCCGAAGCCGGTGAAAGAAGGCATCGCCAAAGACGAAGCCGATGCACTGGTGAAACAACTGCAAGAGGCTGGTGCCGAAGTAGAATTGAAGTAATTCGCACCTGTCAGCTTCCGGGAAAAGACCTGCCTTTTAAGTCAGGTCTTTTCCCATTTGTACGTTTCTAAGCCGTAAGCCGTTGTTGGCCGGTCGCAGGAGAATGCGATTGACCGCAACG
>JALOMD010000231.1 GCA_025455595.1 Cytophagales bacterium
ACTTGGCCCGGCGCATTTTCGAGCAAATCATCGCCCTGAACGCCGACCCCACCGGCCGCGCCCTCAAATTCGTAAAAGACGAAATCCGGGTGGCTTTTTAGGTCAGAGATCAGAATGCAGAAGTCAGAGTTCTCAGCAGAAAAAAACTACAAAAACACAGGCCTCGCTTTCTGGAAAGGCGAGGCCTGTGTTCGCTTGAAAACGTTTTGGGCAAAAATTGCCCAAAACGCCGAGCGGCATCCCGTTCCGGTTCATAGGTACGGGCTGCCGCTGTAGAAACGCGTCTTATCTCTCACTTCTGACCTCTGACCTTCTTCTGACCTACCCGTATTTGTATTCCTTCAGTTTTTCCAGCACGGTGTTCCATACCATTTCGTAGGGCAACACCTCCAAGGCGCGGTTGCCGCCGTGGTATTCCATGTCGCGCATCCGCGTGAGCAGGCCGATGAAACATTCGCTGCGGAAGTTCATGTCCTTTTTCGGGTAGCGGCGCGTGTAGCGTTCAATCTCGTTCACCCGGTCGGTAATGGCCTCGGTTTGCATTTTTTCGAGGAAAAACAAAATTTGCGCCGTCAGGATGGCCGTGTTGAAGCCTCGCCGCTCTTTGGCGAATTCAGGCTTTTTGTCCAGAAACTCGCTGAGTTGAAACCCCGTCTTGGAGTTCTGGATGAGCGGACGTATCTCTTTGATTTTCTGGTACTTGTACAAATAGTGCAAATACGCCTGAAACAAACTCCAGCGTTCTTTCTTGCCTTCGGAGAGCAACCGGAAGCCCGACCGACCGATCACGCTATGGAAAATCTCGGCCGCCCGCAGGTAGTTGCCCGTGTGCAAGGCCAGCAGCAGGTGGTATTCGCTGAATGTGTAGAAGTTCGGGTTCCGGTCGCCGAACAGCACCGCCGACTGCTGGGCGTGAGCCTCGCCTACTTCAAAAGCCTTCAGGTGCAGGTAGAAATTCATCTTCTGCACGGCCAGTTCTTCGCGGCGGCTGGCCGGGTGGAAAGCTGGCGTTTGGGCAATGTACTGTTCGTGCTGCACAATGGTATCCACGGCGGCTTGGTAATGGTCGGCCAACTGGTGGTACATCGTCTTGATGCGGTAGTAGTAGAGCCGTAGCCGTGCGCTGTCGTGGCCTTCGAGGCTTTGCTCCAAGGCTTGGCAATATTTGTCGGCCAGTTTGCGTACTTTCTGTCGGTTGCCCTTCGACTTGGTGTACAAGGCCACGATTTCTTGGTAATACTGCTCGGCGGCGTTCTCGACGGCCAGTTGCCGCTCGGTCTGCTCAACCAGCTCCTTGTACGACAGAAACCCCTGGTAGTCAACGTTGCTGTAATGGCTGCGCAGTATCCGGGCGCAGTCCAGCACCACGTCGCTGAGTTGGTACTCGGCGGCAAGGCGCAGCGTTTTCTCGGCCATGGGTATGGCCAGTCGCGTAGTCTCTGACATGAGCAGCACCTTGATGGCGTACAACTGCCGGTTGCACTCGTACCGGACGCGCTGCTGCTCTGAACTACTGTCGCCGTCGTAGTCGAGAAAGAAAAGCGTGTTGAGCAGTTTTTGCCGCAGGCGCGTTTTCAGGATGAGGTATTTCTTCTCTGACGGCAGGCAATCGTAGATGTCCTTGGCGGCCTCGGCATCAGAAGCATAGCGACGGCTGTGGATGCCATCGAAAAGCTTGTAATAATTGCTGGTTTTGTTGCGGCTGCTTTCGTCAAAAAGTTCTACTTTCTTGATTCTTTTTTGGGTAATCAGGTTGATTAACTCTCGCAATGACTCCATAAACGGGGGTAATATCGGCTATTTAGAACAAAGCATGTGTTCAATGACTGGTTTCGCGGTTCTAATCTAACCATTTGCCAGAAAGCGAATGTTTATTTTCTACAATCGCTGGCTGAAAGTCGGTGAATCGGTCTAAAAACAAGACCAACTGTAGGAGCCGGGCAACCAACTTGTATAGACAACCTATATCTAACGCTGATTCACACGGCTCTGTCGGCAGACGTTTACACTGCTTTTTGCCAAGCAGTGTGTCAAGAAAATCGTTTTCTTTAGCCAAGTATTTTCAGAAAAAATTACCGGATAGTAACGTTCATATTAATCTATTTTTGGTAACACAACGTTCTCCAAACAGCCTGACCGACTCGCTGTCCGGCTGCCCAAACGGAAAGCAAACCAATCAAAGTGTTTCTTCGTTCTAAACAAAAGCGTCGGGACGGTCACTTTTCTCGGATATGTTCACTAACAGGAAATCGTTTTAATATTTCAAAAACATGGCCAGACAACCCTCTTCAGATTTGCTCGCACGCGTGTTGCGTTCGGTGTTTTTCAAACGTTCCCAAAACCGGGCAAGTCGCCTGTTGCGCAACGGCAAATCGCTTTGGGAATTGCTGGGCCAAGTAACCAATAAGGCGGGCACCGTGCGCAATGCCTCTTTTGCAGCCAACTTGCAGACGCTGGTGCGCATGACGCGTGCCTATGCGCAAGGACGCTACAAGGTGGTGCCGTGGGCCACGGTGGTCAAGATTGTGGCGGCGTTGGTTTACTTCGTGTCGCCGCTTGATTTCGTGCCCGACCTGTTGCCGGTTCTGGGTTTCAGCGACGATATTGCAGTGGTGCTGTGGGTGTTGTCGTCGTGCGGTGCCGACATCCGCCGCTTCGAGGAATGGGAAGCGGCTAACCGAATGGTTAGTTATGATACCAGTTTTGAACAATAACTTGCTTGAAAATCAGCAAGTTATTGTTCTTTGAATACACGGTCGTTTTTTCACTTTAGTAGAGTTGTCGCAAAAGTGCGTTCGCCCAAAACACTGGCCAGGTTTTGAATCCGGTCAGCGTTTTGGGCGATTTTTGTTTAAAACACTTGGTGTCCTTTGCAGCCCGTCACCCGCCGCTTGCCAATTCCGTTCTCATCAAATTCAGCGTGTAAAGTGACGACATTTGGATGTTAAGCACCCGGTCGCGGAAGAGTTGCAGCTTTTTGGCGACGGTTTTGGTACCGTCGGCGTAGGCAATCCACACCGTGCCGACCGGCTTTTCGTCGGAGCCGCCACCCGGCCCGGCCACGCCGCTGGTCGCCAGCCCGATGTCGGCCCCAAGGCGTAGGCGGACGTTCTCGGCCATTTGCCGCACAGTTTCCTCACTCACGGCACCGTGTTGCGCCAATGTCTCCGGCAAAACACCCAACTCATTCACCTTCAAGTCGTTGCTGTACGCTACCACACCGCCCGTGAAGTAGTCCGAGCTGCCGGGCACTTTGGTAATCATGTGGGCCAAGTAGCCGCCGGTGCAACTTTCGGCCACGGCCAGTTTCAGGCTGCGTTCACGCAGCATCCGGCCCGCCACCGCTTCCAACTCGTCGTCGTCGTAGCCATAAACGTACTCGTGCGCCAGTTTCAGCAGTTCGTCCACCTGCTGTTGCGTCTCGGCGACGACCCCATCGGCATCCGCCCCGGTAGCCGTGAGGCGCAACTTCACCTGTCCCATGCTGGGCAAGTAGGCCAACCGGATGTGCGGCGGCAGGGCATCCTCCCAGCTTTCGATTTTCTGCGCCAGAAACGACTCGCCGATACCGACCGTACGGATGATTTTGTGATAAATGAACGGCGTGTTGAAAAACGCGCGGATTTTGTCCAACACGTAGGTTTCCATGAGCCACTTCATTTCGTGCGGCACGCCGGGCATGGACGCATACACCTTGCCGCTCTGCTCGAACCACATGCCGGGGGCGGTGCCCACTTTGTTGACCAAACACGTGCAGTTGGACGGCACCATTGCCTGCTGGCGGTTGATTTCGGTGAGCGGAAAGCCCCGCCGGGTAAAGATTTCGGTCACGTTGGCCAATGCGTCGTCGTTCAGCACCATGCCGGTGCCGAAGTGCTGGGCTAACGTCTTTTTGGTGATATCGTCTTTGGTGGGGCCGAGGCCACCGGTAAGGAGAATCACATCGGCGCGGGTTTCGGCTTCGCGCAGGATTTGCAGGATTTGCGCCTCGTTGTCGCCCACCGACGACTTGCGGATGGTCTTGACCCCGATTTTGGATAACTCGGCACTGATCCACTGCGTGTTGGTGTCGGTGATTTGGCCGTACAGGATTTCGTCGCCAATGGTGATGACTTCGGCAAAGATGTCTTTCATGGATAGTGGTAAGTCGTAAGTCGTAAGTCGTAAGTGGACGGTTTTAAAGTTCAACTGGTTCGTTGCTATTTGCTTTGCGGTTTTTCTTTGCGCCTCTGCGTAAAACTCTTTTTTCTCGCAAAGGCGCAGAGGCTTTCGCAAAGAACGCAAAATAGCAACACGGATAGGACGGGTACGACGGATAAAAAAACGGATTGAATCCGTTTATATCCATTTCATCCGTTCAATCCGTGTTGCTATTTTTTTTTGAACGGCGTTTTGGGCAAAAATTGCTTAAAACGTTGTGTAATATCAATTACAGATATCTTATCTGATTGTCAATTGTTTATGATTTAACTCTGACTAACGACTGACCACTGATCACTAACGACTTTGTGTTTGGAATTGGAAATGTGAAATTTTGTCATTTACTTTGAAATACAAAGTACTTTTTATCTTTCACCCACTCATTGTTTAACAAATGGAAAAACTCTCGTTGCTGGAACGGCTCAGTCGCTGGGTGCGGCGTTCCGTGACTTTGAAACTGGTCATCATCGGCTTTTTGGTGTTGGTTCTGCTCGTTCCGGCCGGCCTGCTGCAAGGACTCATCACCGAACGCGAGTACACCCGCGATGCCGCCACCCGCGAGGTCAGCGACAAATGGGGCGGGCCGCAAACCGTGGGCGGGCCGGTGATCTCGGTGCCGTTCCGCGTAGTCCAGAAAAACGAACGCGGGCAAACCTCGACCACCACGCAGTATGCGCATTTCCTGCCCGAAGACCTGAAAGTGACCGGAACCGTCACCCCCGAAAAACGCTACCGGGGCATCTACGTGGTGGTGCTGTATAACGTGCGGCTGGAGATTTCGGGCAGTTTCCGGCAGCCGAACCTGCGGGCGTTGAACGTGCCGCCCGCCGATTTCATGCTCGACGACGCACTGCTGTCGCTGGGAATTTCGGACATGAAGGGCATCAAGGAAAACATTCGCGTGCAGTGGAACGACTCCACGCTGGCCTTCAACCCCGGCATCGCCACCGCCGACGTGTTTCCGTCGGGTATCAGCGTGCCGGTGAATCTTGACGCGCCGACGTTCCGCTTTTCCTGCCAAGTGAGCCTCAACGGCAGCACCAGCCTGCATTTCCTGCCTTTGGGCAAGGAAACGGCGGTAAGCCTGCAATCGGCGTGGGCCGACCCCAGTTTCGAGGGTTCTTTCTTGCCCGAACAGCGCAACATCGACGCAAAAGGCTTTTCGGCGCGGTGGAAAGTGCTGCAACTGAACCGCAACTATCCGCAGCAGGGCATCGGCAACTTCATCGGCTACAGCAACACGGCGTACAACGTCACACCCGCCGCCGTTACCGAGGTGGACATGGACGGTTCGTCGTCTGCATCGCCAGACAACGCGGCCACGTTCGGCGTGCGGCTGTTACTGCCGGTTGACGAATACCAAAAAACTATGCGGTCGGCCAAGTACAGCGTCATGTTCATCATCATCACCTTCGTGACGTTTTTCTTCGTCGAAATCCTGAACCGCAAGCGAATCCATCCCATCCAATATTTGCTGGTCGGGTTTTCCATCTGCCTGTTCTACGTGCTGCTGCTTTCCATCTCCGAGCATTTGTCGTTCGGCTACGCGTACTTGATTGGCTGCGTTACCATTCTGCTGTTGGTGACACTGTATGCCAGGGCCGTCCTCAAAAGCAACGCCTTGGCCGGACTGGTAGCCGGGGTTCTGGCCGTTTTGTACGGATTTTTCTACTCGCTGCTGCAATTGCAAGACTATGCTTTGTTGATGGGAAGCGTCGGCTTGCTGTTGGTGCTGGCCGTTGTCATGTACCTGACACGCAACATTGACTGGTACAATGTGCAACGGGAGGAAACTTGAGGGTACAATGTGCAACGGGAGGAAACTTGAGTTGTAAGTCGTCAGTGGTTAGTCGCCAGTGGTCAGTGGCGTTTTGGGCAATTTTTGCCCAAAACGCTTTTTTGTCCGAACTGTGATTTTTAAGTGCGTGTTCACAAATAGTTTTACCTATTTTTTGCCCGAAACGCCTGACAATGGCTTGACAATCAAGCCATTAAATCAATCAACCAAAGACTCCTGTCTGCCGACAGGCAGGAACTACTAATGACCAAGTACTTAGGTGATTGGATTGATTGCCATGACTGAGGCGACTTGTCATGGTAATCTTTGAATCATTTGAAAATCAAGGTTCTGGCAAAATGGGGTTTTGGGCAAATTTTTCCCAAAACTCAAAACTTGCCCTATGGTTTGCCGGTTTTTTTCTGAAATTCTCTTTGACAAACGTTGAACTTGCTGAGCTTGTGCGTGCGACTTGAGGAATTACGCCATTTCAACCTATTTTTGTTTTCCAACCATTCAAATATATAGGCTTGCACATCGAAGATGAATCAGAATCATAGGTCTAGTATCTCTCTCCAGTATTTATTATTCAGCAGGCGAACTATAGATATATTTTATGAAGCTCTGAGCCTTCAAATGAACACATGTTGAGTGCGTTTCTGCATGATGTTCATGTATTACCGACGTTTGGTTTTCTTGTATAGCCATACAACGAGTAAGCGATAGTTAGTGTTAAAAATGACACAAGACTTCCGCTATGGAGCTTTAACTATCCGACGCAGTTGAAATGGGCAAACAATTACACATGACTGACGTACGAAACAATCGCACAGTTT
>JALOMD010000232.1 GCA_025455595.1 Cytophagales bacterium
ATTCAAGAAGTTGTATTCGTTTTTTCGATGTTTTGTTTTGTCCGATTCCGGCCAGAGGCCGGATGATAGTTGCCACTCGCCAAGAGGCGAGCGGCTGCTTTAACTATCTGATTGTCAACCAAGAGTAACTCTATTAAGACTCTTTAGCCAATAGCCAAAAGCTAACGGCTAAGTACTTAGTGCGGCTAAACGCTAACAGCCTTCGCCGCCGCCCACGCCAGCAACGCCCAGCCCGCAATCATCAGCACCCCGCCGAGGGGCGTAATGGCCCCCAGCCACCGAACGCCCGTGAGACACAGCACGTACAGCGAACCCGAAAACACCAGCGTCCCGGCCAGAAACGCGTAGCCCGCGTAGGAGAGGAGCGGGCTGCCGATGCGCTGGGCCAGCAAGCCCACCACCAGCAAAGCGAAAGCGTGGTAAAACTGGTATTTCACTGCTGTCTCAAACGTGTCGAGCCGTCCGGCTGCTTCCAGCGTGGGTCGCAAGGCATGCGCACCAAACGCGCCGACAGCCACGCCCAAGCCGCCCAAAACAGCACCGGCAATCAAGAAAAATTTTTGCGTATCCATAAGGGTTACCTGAATTTCAAATGCGTATAAAACGAGTCGTAAGTGATAAGTCGTAAGTGGTAAGTAGGGCTTACGCGAGCTTCTGCCAAGGTTGCTGAAAGCCCGAAGCGTTTTGAGCAAAAATCGCTTAAAACGCCTTCTGAGCTTACGACTTACCACTAACGACTTATCACTTTCCTTGCGAATAACGGCAAAATGTGCCAGCCAGAAAAGCGACGGCTGTTTTTGACTTGCTACGCTATGAAAAAATGCGTTTTCTTAGATCGGGACGGCGTGCTGAACGAAGAAATCGGCACGTATGTCTATAATCCCGACGATCTGATTATTCCCGAAGGTATGCCCGAAGCCTTGCGCAAACTGAAGGTGGCCGGGTATCTGCTGGTGGTGGTGACCAACCAGGCGGGCATTGCCATGGGCAAGTACACCCGCGACCACGTGTGGGCCTGCCACGAGAAAATCCAAGCCGCCTGCGGCAACCTGCTCGACGCGCTGTATTTCTGTCCTTATCACCCCGACCACGACACCGCCTCGCTGGCTCGCAAGCCCGACTCGCTGATGATTGAGAAAGCCATTGCCCGTTTCGGCATTGCCCGCGACCAGTCATGGATGGTTGGAGACCGGCAACGCGACATTGAGGCGGGCCGCAAACAGCACATCCGGGGCGTTTTCATTAACATTCACGAGCCAACCCCCGAAACGGCCACCTACGTTGCCCGCAATCTGCTCGATGCCGCCGACTACATTCTCAGCTCGGAAGGCGGAGGTCGGAGGTCAGAACTGTAACGCATGTCTCAACCTGCGCAGAATCCAAAAGGTTTCAAAAAATGTTCACAGCAGAGAGCGTTTTGGGCGATTTTTCCCCAAAACGCTCTCTGCTTTCATGTAACGTCTGTAGGTTTTAGCCCATCGCAACATAGGAATTAAAGACATAGAAAAGCACAGTGCGGTCTGAAGAAACAGCGTTTTTCCTCAGGCCGCACTGTGCTTTTCAATCTACAATGCCGTTTTAAGCGATTTTTGTCCAAAACGCCGATTGAAACCCTGACGGATTGTAGATACAAACCATGTCTTGTACTGTCGGCTGTTTTTCTGGACTTGGAATCACTGCTTCACGAATTGCTTGCTCACAGGCCGGCCGGTGCCGCTGACGCGCAACAGATACGTGCCTTGCGACAGTGTGCGAGTGCCGACTTCAATTTCGTTTTCGCCCGGCTCCAACTGGTGCGTGGTTCGCTGCACCACTTGGCCCAGCGGATTCACCACTTGACAGTTGGAGCCGCGTTTCCTCGGGCGACGTGCGACTGCCTGTCGTTGATCGGCTCTGTGCAACCGCCGACTGAGCGGCTTGTCCGCCGTTGGGCGACAGACGCGCGGCGGGTATGATTTGCTTGGGCACCGACGGACTGCTCCAAGCCAGCCGCGCCACGGCAAGGCCGCCCCGTTCGTAATACTCCAGCCGGATGTCGGCCGGTTGCCCGGCTGTCAGCGTGATTTTGCCGTTCCATTCTGTCGCGCCTTGGTCAAACCACCTGTCAATGATGAGTTGGTTGTTCACCCAAAGCCGGATGCCATCGTCCGAAGTGGTGAAAAACGTGTACTCCTCGCTGAATTGCGGCAGCACCTTGCCCGTCCAGCGAGCCATGAAATTGTCGCTACCGATGGACGGGTCGGGTGAACCACCGCTCCAATCGAAATCAACTGCGGCATCGGTGCGCGTCAGCGTCGGAGTGGCCGGGAAACTGGTCGCGTTGGTGAAATAATGCGCCGTCAAGCCTTGGGGAGCGGTTTCCGGAAAAAGCTGCGCGGCAGGTATAATCTGCTTGGTTATCGAAGGGCTGCTCCACGACAGCCGCGACACAGCTTGGCCGCCCCGTTCGTAGTATTCCAGCCGGATGTCGTACCGCTGGCCCTGCACCAGCGTGATCCTGCCGCTCCACTCGCGGGCCGCTTGGTCAATCCATTTGTCAATGATGAGTGTGCCGTTTACCCAGAGCCGCACGCCATCGTCGGTGGTGGTGAAGAATGTGAATTCCTCGCTGCGCGGAGCCAATATCTGCCCCGTCCAGCGGATGGTGTAGTTGTCGTTGGCGATGGATGCGGCTGGCGAGCCTGAACCCCAGTTGAAATTAATAGTCGGATCCGTGCGCGTAAGGGTGACCGGGACGGTGAACGCCCGGTTGCCGTTGTTGTAGTAACGGCCCGTCAGTCCCGTACCGGTGCCTACTGGCGGCGTGGCGGACTCGAAAATGGCGCGGTACGTGGTGTTCTGCGGCGGCGTGTCAAAAGTGAGCAACCGATTGGTGGAGCCGTTGCTCCACTGCTTGAAATTGTACGTCTGCCCGCCCGACGTGAACGACGCGGGTGCGTTCAGTTGCCGCGTCACGCCGATGACACTGATTACATCGCGCGGTGGGGTGATCAACGCGCCGTCGAGGTTCAAGGTGGTGGCCACGGGTTCGCTTTCGATGCGTAATGTTACTTTCTGCGGGAAAACGTCGCGGAAGACGGTGTTGGTCAGGCCTTTGCTATCGGTTACGCGCAGATAAACCCGATACCAAACCGTATCCGAAATCTCGCCGATTTTAGGAATCTCGTAGGTGCCAGACGTAATGCCCGTTGTGGCATCCAAGGCCGGGTGGGTGTGGTCGGCGTGATGGAAGTCAATCCACCACGTAAAGGCCGAGGCTGGCAGGTTGCCGTCTTCGTTGTCGGTTCCGGTGCCGGAGAAACTGAGCACATCGCCCGCCCGGTAAGTCAGTCCCTCGGCGGGTGTAGAAATGGTCGCCACCGGCGGACGGTCGGCCAAGACGGTCAGCGTAGCCTCGTTGCTCGTCGCCGAGCCGGATGCATTGGTGACCACGCAACGGTAGCGGGCGTTGTTGTCGGTGAGCGGCACGTTGGTCAGCGTCAATGTGGTTTGGTTGGCTCCGGTTACGTTCGTGCCGTTTTTCTGCCATTGGTAGGAAAGGGGAGCCTGCCCGCTGGCCGCGACGGTGAAACTGGCCGTGCCGCCTTCGGCAACGGTCTGGTTGTTAGGCTGTTGGGCGATGGACGGGGCCAAACTGGCCGTATATACCACTTTCCACAGGCTGCCGTTGTTCGAGCTGGTGTTGTCGCCGGTGGAGCCGCCGCCCTGCCCGGCGCGTTCCAAGTAGTACAACGCGCCGTTGGGACCCACTTCCATGTCAACCGGCCGGTTGATGCCCGTCATGAATGTGCTTTCCACTTGCCCGTTGGCCGGATTCAACACCTTGATGTAGCCGTTGCAATAGTCGCCGAAAAAGAACTTGCCGACGTAGTTGCTCGGAAACGTGTTGGTTTGCGGATTGTAGAACGCCGCCCCGATGATGGAACAGCCTTGGCTGCGGCCGTAGGCGTAGAGCGGGTCTTGGTAGTTGGCCGGGGGCGTTTGGCTGCTGCGGAATCCTTCGATGGCGGGCCAGCCGTAGTTTTTCCCGGCCAAGATGTCGTTTACTTCTTCCGCCGCGCTGCCGCCCACGTCGTTGGCGAAGATGCGCCCCGTGCCGTTCTGTATCGCCAGGCTGAACGGATTGCGCAGGCCCAAGGCGTAGATGGCCCGGTTGTTTCCGGTGGCGGTGTTGTAATACGGGTTGTCGGTCGGGATGGTGCCGTCGGCGTTTATTCTCAGAATTTTGCCCAAAACGTTGTTGAAACTCTGGCTGTTGGAGGCGGTGGCGTTTTCACCGGTGGCGATGTATAGTTTGCCGTCGGCACCGAACTGCATGGCTCCGCCGTTGTGGTTGCCCGCCGAGGTGAGCACGTCGGTGTCGAAAATGGTCACCTGCGAGCCAGCCACGGCCACATCGCCGCTGGCCGTGACGCGGACGATGCGGTTGCGCCGCGCATTGTTGGCCTCGATGTGCGTGTAGTAAAGGTACACGTAACCGTTTTGGGCAAAATTCGGCTCAAACGCAATGCCGAGCAGGCCGCGTTCATTGAAGTCGTCAATGTTGGTGAGGGTGACGAAGGGCGTGGTGAGTAGCACGTCGTCCTTGACAATGCGCACTTGGCCGTTTTTCTGGAGCAAAAACACCCGGCCGTCAGGAGCAATGGCCATGCCGGTCGGGTTCAGGTTTTGGGCCAGTCGGGTTTCGGCAAATCCGCTGGGCAGCACGTGCTGGGCACTGGCTTGCGTCAGGAAACAAAAAAAGCTCGCCATCCACATACAGATGCGCAAGCTTGGGGTAAACGATTGTCTCATAGGCATAGGAGGTTTTGTAAGTATGTTACCTATACGGCTATGAAATGGTATTTGTTCTGTTAAATAGCAGACTTTGAGGCTTTTATCAGCGTATTTTTAAAAAAGACGTTACTTTTTAAATGAGAACAGATTGAAAAAAATATTCCAGTAGAAATTATTTGGAAACACTATCGGAACCTGACAAGCAAGTGATTCTGAGGAACAAAGAATGGTTTAGGACTTACGCAACATCTTTGGCAAAGGTGCTGGCTGTGAGTAAGTTGCGCGAAAACCTTTGCCAAAGTTAATCGCCTCTTTTTCAACGAATCAACCCTTTTTTTGCGTAAGTCCTATGGTTTTTAAGATTGGCTGATGCCGTGCCGGTTTGCGGAATAGGAAGGGGAAACCGAATCAGAATAACCCTGCCCGCGACGAAAACGACTGATTTTGGATGTTTCCCGTAGTTTCTATCATTCGGGGTGGCACCCAACAAAAAAACGCCACGTGACGGATGGCGTTTTGGGCAATTTTTCGGAAATCCGGAGGCAGTGTCAAAGACGGACAACGCCGACAGTCAGGTACGGCGCGACAAAGCCCAAACGCTTCGGTTTGCGGCCAAAAGCGGACGCATGTGAGAAAGGGTAGGAAAAAAGGGCAATCATTGATTGCCCTTGTCGTTTGGTTTCACACTCGCGTGCAGGTCTTTGGTGCTACCTGCTTTGGAGTAAGTGGGGCAGGTGTACTTTTTGGCACAGGCAGAAAGCGTGGCAACCACCACCAATCCGATGAGTAATCCCTTTTTCATGGAGTGAAGCATTTTTGGCTATTGGTTAGTTCAAAGTAACGAAATATTTTTTACTTTAAGGAATAACCGGCTGGTTTCTTTCGGGTTAACGCACCAACGCATGTAATATTTCATGCGCTGGTGTTCATTTGTGTATCAGCCTTGCCGATTTGTAACCATACGCTGCCAAGTTTTTGGCTGTTGGCTATTGGCTATTAGCCGTTAGCTAATAGCTGTTGGTTATTGGCTGCTAGCTATCATTATCATCCGACATTGAAAACCTGACGCACTCCTCGGCCAACAGCTAAAAGCCAACAGCTAATAGCTCACTTGTACCCCAAAATCTCCAGCATCGAGTCGCTTGACTGCTCGGAGGCGAACAACTGCGTGGTGATGTCGCCGTTTTCGTCGCGGTCAATGATGACGTGCTTCGGTGCCGGGATGAGGCAGTGCTGGATGCCGCCGTAGCCGCCCAGCGACTCCTGGTAGGCCCCGGTGTGGAAGAACCCGATGTACAAATCCTCGTTTTCTTCGATTTGCGGCAAAAACACCTCCGAAATATGTGCCTCGGAGTTGTAGTAGTCCAAGCTGTCGCAGGTGAGGCCGCCGAGATTTACCTTGTGGTACGGATTGTCCCAGTTGTTGACGGCCAGCATGATGAACTTCTGGTTCATGCCCCACGAGTCGGGCAGTTGCGTGATGAACGAGCCGTCAATCATGTACCACAACTCCTTGTCGTTCTGCAACTTTTGGTCCAGAATCGAATAAATCACCGCGCCGCTTTCGCCCACCGTGAAGCTGCCGAACTCGGTGAAGATGTTGGGCACGGGCACGTTGTTCTTCTCGCAAATCCACTGGATGTTCTCGATGACCTGCTCGGCCATGTACTCGTAATCATACTCGAACGTGAGCGAGGTTTGGATCGGGAATCCGCCGCCGATGTCAATGGAATCAAGCTCGGGGCAGATTTTTTTCAGTTCGCAATACTTATAGACAAACCGGCTCAGTTCGCTCCAGTAATAGGCCGTGTCCTTCACCCCGGTGTTGATGAAAAAGTGCAGCATCTTGAGCGAGTACTTCGGGTTGTCCTGGATGCGCTGCTTGTAGAACTCGGTGATGTCGCTGTAGCGGATGCCGAGCCGCGAGGTGTAAAACTCGAAGTTCGGCTCTTCGTCGGCGGCCACGCGGATGCCCACTTGCACCGGCACGTTCACCGATTCGTACGCGTCCAGTTCCTTCATGTTGTCCAGCACCGGCACGCAGTTTCGGAAGCCGTCGTTGAGCAGTTCGCAGATGTGCTGGGTGTACAGGGGCCGTTTGTAGCCGTTGCACACAATGTAGCGGTCTTTGCTGAGTTTGCCCGCTTTCTCCAAGGCCCGCACAATCGGAATGTCGTAGGCCGAGGACGTTTCGATGTGGATGTCGTTGCTGAGGGCCTCTTCAAGCACAAACCGGAAATGCGACGACTTGGTGCAGTAGCAGTAGGTGTACGTGCCTTGGTAGTCGAACTTCTTGATGGCGGCGTTGAATATTTCTTTCGCGTACTGGATGTGTTCGCTGATTTTGGGCAAATAGGTCAGTTTCAGCGGCGTGCCGTATTCGCGGATGATGTCCATCAGGGGCACTCCGTTGAACAGCAGCTCGTTTTTCTTGACTTTGAGTTCTTCCGGAAATTCAAACGTCTGCTCCACCAAGTCAATGTAACTCTTCATGGGCGGAGCTTTCATTTTCGGGACGGGCTTTTTCTTGGCCCGCAGAGCGGCTGTGTTCATCGGCTGTGTTTCTTGCTTTTTGGCGTTTTGTTGTTCGTGTAAGATGAAAGGTTGATTTCTCCGTGTTGATTTCTCCGTCAGATGTGGCTTTGTGAAACAAGGCCCGAAATTCACATAAAATCACAATCTTTGCAACGCAAAAACCGGAAAATTGATTCAGATTTCCACGTTTACGGTTTTTCGTTTTCCGTTCACCGTTTTGGGCAAGAAATGGCCAAAACGCTTCCGATAGTCATTGATTCGTTTCGGAAATGGGAGTAGCATTAATCGGCACAACCATTCGCGTGAGGCGTTTTAAGCAATTTTTGCCCAAAACGCCAAACCGAAAACGGCAAACGAAAAACGGTAAACGCACAAACGAACGTCCATGTCCATCGAACAAACCCTACAGACACTCATCGGCCAAGGCTTGGCCGAACTTTTTTCCATGCCCACGCCGCCCGAGGCGGTGCCGTTGCAAGCCACCCGCAAAGACTTCGAAGGCTCGCATACGTTTGTTACGTTTCCCGTAGCCAAGCAGTTGCGCCGCAATCCCGCCGAAGTGGGCCAGCAGATCGGCGAATACCTGCAGCAGCACGACGCCGACGTGGTGGCCCGTTTCAACGTGGTGCAAGGCTTCCTGAACCTGACCTTGGCCGACACGGTGTGGATGCGTCTTTTCGGCGACATGGCCGCCGCCGCCGACTACGGCACCCAGCCCGCCAACGGCCGGCGCGTGATGGTGGAGTACTCCTCGCCGAACACTAACAAGCCGCTGCACCTGGGCCACTTGCGCAACAATTTCCTGGGCTACGCCATTGCCGAAATCCTTGAAGCCAACGGCTGCGAGGTGATGAAAACCAACATCGTCAACGACCGGGGCATTCACATCTGCAAGTCCATGCTGGCGTACCAAAAGTTCGGCAACGGCGAAACGCCCGAAAGCTCCGGCATGAAAGGCGACCACTTGGTGGGCAAATACTACGTGGAGTTTGACAAAAGGTATAAAGAACAGATTAATGAAATTTACAGTTTCTGGAAAAGCCAATCCATATCTGATTTTAAGATTCCTGGGAATGTAGAAGACTATTTCAGAGAGAAAATAGCAGTAATTATCGGTATTATTTTAAGTTCGTCAGAGGAATCCTATAAGGAAGATGCTGTGAAAATCTATGATATAGCAATAGCTGGACTCGTATCCTTAAAAAATCAGGTTTCAAATAATATTGAGCGGACTAATGTAGTTGACGGAATCATAGAGAAAGTTCAAGGAAAAAGGAACGAATTACTTATCATACAGGCCCAGCAAATGCTGGTGAAGTGGGAGCAAGGCGACCCGGAGACGGTGGCGTTGTGGAAGAAAATGAATAGCTGGGTCTATGCCGGTTTCGACGTGACGTACAAACGCATGGGCGTGGATTTCGACAAGTTCTACTACGAGTCGGAGACGTATTTGCTCGGCAAGGAAATCGTGGCGGAAGGATTGGAAAAAGGTGTTTTCTTCAAGAAAGACAACGGCTCGGTGTGGGTTGACCTCACCGCCGACGGCCTCGACGAGAAACTGCTGCTGCGCGGCGACGGCACTTCGGTGTATATCACGCAAGACCTTGGCCTCGCCGACCTGAAACACCACGACTTCCCGATGAACCAGTCGGTGTATGTGGTGGGCAACGAGCAGGACTACCACTTCAAGGTGCTGTTTTCGGTGCTGCGCAA
>JALOMD010000233.1 GCA_025455595.1 Cytophagales bacterium
TTTTTTGAATGTCTTTACAACCTACGTCGGCGAGGCCAACTGGCCCTGTCGGGATTACTGACCTTGTTAATCGCAACTTGAAACCCGAATTGAGCCTTCAGAATTATGAATTCAGAATTCGGATGGCCGTTTTGGGTAAATTTTGCTTAAAACGCTTCTTCTATGACACATGCTTTAGCCTGTGCGTCCCGACTTGCCGGACTTGTTCTCGGAACAATAAGACGTTTTAGGCAAATTTTGGCTAAAACGCATTTGATCTTCAGCGAATGGATAGTGAAAGACCGCACCCGGTTTCAAAATCAGGCATCCATACTCATAACCATAAACTTGCAGCGCAAGTTTACTTCCGCTTGATTTCTACCGGCTGGATGTCCATGAACCGGCGGCGGCGGTCGGCGAGGGAGTCCATGGCTGCTTGGCGGCGACGTTGCTGGATGCGGCGCGTCAGGGCGGCGCGGAGGCGTTGCGTCTGGGTGTCGGTGCTGTCGGCGGCCAGCATCAGCTCAAACGTTTCCAACTTGGTGCGTTCTTGTCCCGTCCGGTCGTAGCACACGGCCAACAGGTCGGGTACGTCGGGGTAGCGGGCCGGACGTTTCACAAGCCGCTCCAAGTACGGAATGGCCGACCAGTAGCGTTTCTTCTCCAAGTGAATCGCCGCGATTTCATAGTTAAGCGTGTGCTGCGACGTGTCGCGGGCCAGTGAACGGCGGTAGAATGCCAACGCACTGTCGGGTTCGTTGGTGCGGCGGTACATGCGGCCCAGGTTGTTGTTCAGGTAAATGTTAGTCGAATCAAGCCGCAGGCCCGCAAACGCATACCGTTTGGCCGTCGGTAAGTCGCGCAGCCCGACGTGGATTTCCGCCAGCCGGTTGTACGCCTGTATGTAGTCGGGCCGGGCGGCGAGTGACTCTTGCAGCAGGTCGAGGGCACGCGTGGTGTCGCCCGTGCCGGCGGCGGCGTTGGCCTGCCAGTAAAACACCTGCGGGTCAAAGGGGGTCATTTGCCGGGCGATTTGCAAGGCTTCGGTGGCTTTTTCGTACTCCCGCTTGAGAGTGTACATTTGTCCGCGCAGCAAGTAAGCCGCCGCCGACTGCACGCCCAGTTTCTCCGACTGCACCGCATCGGCATAGGCTGAGTCAACGCGGTTTCGATACAGGTACAGGCGGCCGCGCAACACGTAGTAGCGGCCGTACGCGTCGCCTGTGCGCCGGTTTTCGATGGCCCGGTTCACATCGCGTAGTGCTTCGCCGTAGCGGCGCATCCGTTCGTACAGCAAGGCACGGCGGTAAAGGTAAACGCTGTTGCGCGGCTCGTCGTCCACAAATTCGCTGAGGGCCGTCAGGCTGGCCTGCTGCACTTGCGCCTCGTCGGCAGGCAGGGGCGGGATCTGCAACTCATGCCGCTCGGCGGGACGGCAAGCCAACAGCCCAACCCACAAAAACCCCAGAATTGCCGCCGTTCGCATGACTCGTTTATCGTTTAACGTTTTCAGTTTTCAGTTTTCAGTTTGGCGAAGCCAATCAAGGTTCTGACAAAAGCGTTTTGGGCAAAATTCGGGAAAAGTCGGGCAGCAAACAAACGGAGCAGTTGAAGTGTCTTGTTTCTTTTGCGAACATTTGTTTGTCGTGGTGGCCGGTGCTGTAGGAGAAGAAAAGAACCGAATTCGTGTATTTATTTGGTTGATAGTCAGTCATTTGATGAGAAACCTGTTGCCGTTTTGAGACATTTTTTGTAACTTGTAGAACGAAAAATGTTCGCCAAATTGTTGTCTTTGACAAACCTTGCCATTGGTGAAAAACCTTACGTTTGCTTACATTTGCCACCATCGCAATCACAGTGGCAAGCTTGTAAACGCTATCCGAAATACCATTTCGGGTATTTGTAATGCGGGTCGCACCGGTGGTTTCGCAATGCTCCGAATGTCATTCGGAGCTACGGGCGGAACGGGATTTCGCGAAAATTGCCCAAAACGCGAGCCTTTGGTCTTTGGCGAGTTTGTGCTTCCCTGTCTGCCGACACCTGTCCGCTCTTGCCGGACGGGCAGGCGGGGTGGCGCAGGCAGGCGGTCTTCCCGCCCTGCGGGATAACCTGCGTACTCAAAGCGTTTTAAGCAATTTTTGCCCAAAACGCCAACCTGCAACCTTGAACCTGTAACTTTCAACCTGAAATTCGTAACTCGTAAATCGTACTTCATACATTATGGCCACCCAACCACAAGCTTACAACGAAGACAGCATCAAATCATTGGACTGGCGCGAACACATCCGTTTGCGGCCGGGCATGTACATTGGCAAACTCGGCGACGGGGCCTCGCCCGACGACGGCATTTACGTGCTGGTAAAAGAGGTGATTGACAACTCGATTGACGAACATACGATGGGCTTTGGCAAAACCATCGAGATTGACGTGACCGAAAAACGCGTCACCGTGCGCGACTACGGCCGGGGCATTCCGCTGGGCAAGGTGGTGGACGTGGTTTCCAAAATCAACACCGGCGGTAAATACGACTCGTCGGTTTTCCAGAAGTCGGTGGGGCTGAACGGCGTAGGTACCAAAGCCGTGAACGCCCTTTCGACGTATTTCAAAGTGCAGGCCTTCCGCGACGGGAAGACCAAAACGGCTGAATTCGAGCGGGGCATTTTGAAGAAAGATGCCAAGGAAACCGAAACCAAGGAGAAAAACGGCACGCTGGTGGTGTTTGAGCCGGATGACACGGTGTTCAAGCACTACCACTTCATTCCGCAGTACCTCGAAGAGCAAATTTGGAACTACGCCTACCTGAACGCCGGCCTCACGGTGGTGTTCAACAAACAGAAATACCACTCGCCCAACGGCCTGCTGGACTTGCTTTCGCGCAAAATCGAAGACGAAAGCCGCCGCTACCCCATTGTCCACCTCAGAGGCGAAGACATCGAAGTGGCCCTGACGCACGGCAACTCCTACGGCGAGGAATATTATTCGTTCGTCAACGGCCAGTACACCACGCAGGGCGGCACGCACTTGCAGGCTTTCCGCGAATCGTTTGCGGTGACAATCCGGGACTTCTTCGCTTCCAACAAAAAGAACTTCGAGTTGTCCGACATCCGGGCTTCGGTGGTGGCGGCCGTTTCGGTGCGGGTGCAGGAACCGGTTTTCGAGTCGCAGACCAAAACCAAACTGGGTTCGCAGAACATCGCCCCGGACGGCGTGACGATGAAGAAGTTCGTGGACGACTTTTTGAAGAAACACCTCAACAACTATCTGCACGAAAACCGGGAAGTGGTGGCGGCTTTGGAGAAACGAATCCAACAGTCGAAGAAAGAGCGGGAGGAACTGGCGGGCATCCGCAAAATCGCCAACGAGCGGGCCAAGAAGGCCAACTTGCACAACCGCAAGCTGCGCGACTGCCGCCTGCACCTGACCGACGAGAAAAACGACAAACGCTTCGACACCACGCTGTTCATCACCGAGGGCGACTCGGCCAGCGGCTCCATCACCCAAGCCCGCAACGTGGACTACCAAGCCGTCTTCAGCCTGCGTGGAAAGCCACTCAACTGCTACGGCCTCACCAAGCGGGTAGTGTATGAAAACGAGGAGTTCAACCTGCTGCAACACGCCCTCGACATCGAAGACGGCCTCGACACGCTGCGCTACAACCAGATTGTGGTCGCCACCGATGCCGACGTGGACGGGATGCACATCCGGCTGCTGCTGCTCACGTTTTTCCTGCAGTTCTTTCCCGACTTGGTCAAAAAGGGCCACATATTCATCTTGGACACGCCGCTGTTCCGGGTGCGCAACAAGAAGGAAACGATCTATTGCTATTCGGAGGAAGAGAAACAAGCGGCCGTGCGCAAGCTGGGCAACAAGCCCGAAATCACTCGCTTCAAAGGCCTGGGCGAAATCTCGCCCGACGAGTTTGCCCGGTTCATCGGCGAAGACATCCGCCTGGAGCCGGTGATTCTGGAACGCGAAAGTTCTATCGCCAAAGTCCTTAGCTACTACATGGGCAAAAACACTCCCGACCGCCAGCGGTTCATCATTGACAACCTGCGCATCGAGAAAGACTTTGTGGAAGAACTGCCCGTGGCTGAAACCGTGGGTGCCGAGCAAGAGGCGGCGTTGGTGTGAGGGGCCTCCCCCAACCCCCCTCCGAAGGAGGGGGCTTTTTTGTCAGAACCTTGATTCGCAGGATTATAGGGTTAGCATGATTTCGGTTCATCAATCAAGGCAATCCTTGAATCCTGCGAATCAAGGTTCTGACAAATCCGGCGTTTTGGGCAATTTTTGCCCAAAACGCTGATTCGTCTTGAATCGCGGATTCGCACAGATTTCACAGATTACACGGATAGACTATTTGGGCAAACAGTCGTGCTTGTCCTGACGCGACCCATCCGTGAAATCCGCGTCATCCGTTTCATCCGCGATTCAAGACGCAAAGTTCAAATCCCATGTACGACCTGAGCAAAATCAACGCGCCTGACTTCGACTGGAATGTATTCCTACAGAAACCGCATTTATTGAAAAAAGGCATGGCTTACAACAAATTCATGTTGGGTGAAATAGTCGAGAAATTCGATTTGCGCATCCAATACGAAAAAGACATCATCGGAGATTTTGATTCGCAGGAGCCTTCGCAATGGTTGGCTTTGCTGTTGGACAAAAGCCTGCCTCGTGCCGCCCGAATCAACACGGAAAAGGCCCGCTCTGAATTTATTGTGGCTCCGATTCTATTGGAGATTCAGGAAATCAAGGAAAAAGAAATCAGTTTGTTTTCCGGCATTTCGTTCAGTGTGGACAGAAAAAACGGGCTTTCGGGTCGCTGTGGCTTTCTGGTCAGCTTTGGCGCGGAAACAGGTTTTCTGAAAGCACCGGTAGTCACTATTGTGAAAGCGAAAAACGACAATGTGGACGGGCAAAACGCGCCGGGTCAATGTGCGGCCGAGATGATTGCCGCCCAAATATTCAATCATTCAAAAGAAAAGAACATCAAAACCATTTATGGTGCTACCACAAACGGCCTGACTTGGAAATTTCTGAAATTGATTGAGAAAAACCTGTACATTGAAGAAGTGGAGAGAAGCTTCAATCCCGACAGAAATATGGACGAACTGATTGGCATTCTGTTGGAAATAACAAAAGCGCAGAACTGAAAGCAGGTCTTGTGTCTTTAGTCTTGCGTAGAAAAAGATTTTGATATCTGATGTTAAACAGCGTTTTGAGCAAATTTTGCCCAAAACGAATCGCAACTTTGAATGCTATTTGGAGCAAAAGCACTGAAGCGTTTCTTTATTCTCAATTCTTCTAAGTGTTTGCTCACCAACAGATTCGTCTGTTTTTTTCTCAAAGAATACAACCAATTGACAGTCCGTATGTTAAACTGTTTGGCCAAAGGCTAACTGTATTGGTCAGTGAGGTTGTACACATAGTTCTTTGCGGTCTTTGCGAGAAACTTTGCGCCTTTGCGTAAAAGATTGCTCGCAAAGCACGCAAAGACTTTCGCAAAGGGCGCAAAGATGGGTATGACTTAACCAACTAATTCAGCTAACTACTAACAGCCAACTACTTATTTCCCATTCACTTGCAAACCGATACCGTAGAAACCGAATTGCGCCGACTGCGCCAAGCCATTGACGAACTCGACGAGCAGATGTTGCAACTGCTGAACCGTCGGCTGGAGGTGGTGCGCCAAGTGGGCGAACTCAAGCGTGCCAACAACGCCATCATCTACCGTCCCGAATGCTGACCCGCCCGGCCATCGAGGCGATTTTTCAGGAAATCTTCGCCGTGGCCCGCACCATCGAACTGCCCGAACGAGTGTCGTACCTCGGCCCAGAAGGCAGCTTTACGCACCAAGCCGCCGAGAGCCGCTTTGGGGCAGTCAGCGAATACACGGCGATGGGCAGCATCCGGTCGGTGTTCGAGTCGGTGGAGACGGGCCGGGTTCGGTTTGGCGTGGTGCCGATTGAGAACAACCAGGAGGGCAGCGTGAACGAAACCATTGACCTGCTGGCCGAAACAGACGTGCGCATCGTGGCCGAAATCCTGATGCCGATTCACTTCACGTTTGTGTCGAAACACGACAAACTGACCGACATTCGGCGCATTTATTCCAAGGACATCGCGTTCCGTCAGTGCCGCAAGTTTTTGCAGGACTATTTCGAGGGCGTGGAGGTGGAGCACATTCCGGTGGAAAGCACCTCGAAGGCGGCCCGCATGGCAGCCGAGGAAGAAAACGCGGCGGCGATTTGCTCGCACATCGCGGCCAAACTGTACGGCGTGCCGGTGCTGTTCGACAACATCGAAGACAGCCAGAGCAACGCCACGCGGTTTTTCATCATCGGCAAGGATTTCACCAACCAACGCAGCGGCAACGACAAGACCACGTTCGTCGTGAACCTGCCCGACACCGACAAGCCCGGCAGCCTGTTCCATTTTCTGGCCGAGTTCGACAAATACGACATTAACATCACCAAGATCGACAGCCGGCCAGTACGCAACAAGGGCAAGTTCGCCTCGTGGTTCTACTTGGATTTTGACGGCCACATCGAAGACGAGCCGGTGCGGAAGATTCACGAAAAATACAAGCCGTACATCAAATGGGTAGGCAGCTATGCGAAGCTGAGTTAGGAAGCCTCCCCCAACCCCCTCCCATAGAGGGGGCTTTTAGGACTTACACAAGAAAAAGAGGCGATTAACTTTGGCAAAGGTTTTCGCGCAATCCACTCACATACAGCACCTTTGCCAAAGTTTTGCATAGGTTCTAACTATTTTTAATCAACTAAAAGACCCCTCCTTGAGAGGGCTGGAGGAGGCTGATATGGCTTACAGTAACATCACTTTCAAGGATTTGGTTACCCGCTTTGGTATGCAACTGAGCGGAACGCATCTGTTACGGAACTTCAAACCTATACCACCCAGTGCATGGCTGCAAGAAGCCTTGGTTCGCGCGAAAAAAATCGGATTTATCAATGAAAAAGAACGCTCGGAGCGAATTGTAGCACCTGTCCTGACAGAGCTAAGCGACTTAAATAACAACGAATTTATCATCTATTCGGGCCGTGATTTATATGTGGACGAAACTTTGGGCTTGAACGGCGAATGTGACTTCATCTTGTCTTTTGGAACAGTATTGGAAGTGGTGCAGACCCCTATTTTCGCCATTACAGAAGCTAAGAAGGAGGATATTGACGGCGGCACAGTGCAATGCGCTGTACAGCTATACGCTGCCCAAATGCTCAACAAATCACAGAACACCGAACGAAACACGGTGTATGGTTGCACAACCACAGGCGAAGTTTGGCGTTTTCTAAAGCTGCAAGGTAATCAGTTGATATTGGATGAAGATCGTTATTACATCACACAACCCGACCAACTGCTTGGGGCATTGCAGCAAATTATTGACTTATGCAAGCAAGATGTGTAAGCTGTTTGAAAATCAATTTATGAAAACGGCGGATATTACAAACTTGCGGGAAATGCTACAGCAAAACCGCCTGAACCGGAACACAATTAACCTGAAAAGAATCATGGCTTACAGTCAATTTACCTTGCAAGATGCAGTGCAGCGGTTTGGATTACGGCTGGTCAATGTTGACAGTGTAGTTGATGACCCCAAACCCTATCCGGCCAGCCCTTTTCTACGGACTGCGCTGGGCAAATACGCACCCCGCGCCATAAAAATCAATACCGAAAAGGCTCGTTCAGAATTCATTGTTGCTCCCATTATGGTGGAACTACAGGAAATCAAGCAAAATACAATCAGTTTTTTTTCTGGAATCGAGTTCCGCGTGGACGTAGGCAAAGGTCTTACCGGTCGCTGTGATTTCATTGTCAGTCGTGACGAACAACAGAACTTTCTCACTGCGCCTGTCATGACAATCGTGGAAGCTAAAAAAGACAATGTCAGCAACCAATATGGCCTCGGACAGTGTGTAGCGGAAATGGTGGCTGCACAGATTTTTAACCAACGGAACGAAAGAGACATTCCTACTATTTACGGAGCCGTAACCTCGGGTATGCTATGGCATTTCCTGAAACTCGAAGGCGATACGGTTTATCTCGAAAACTTGGAACGGGCGTTTGATTTGGAGAGAAACATAGACGAGTTGTTGGGTATTTTGTTGAAGATGGTTGAGGAGAAAGATATGTGACATTACCGCAACTGGTAACGGGAATACAGAGATACACAGTCGAAATCTCAATCCATGAATGACAATTCGCAACCTGATTATCCAAGGTTTCAGGTTGCGTTTTAGGCAAAAAACGCCCCAAACGCCTGTTTGTACAGAAAACGCATTGGCGTTTTGAGCAAAAAAAGCCCAAAACGCCAGCGTATCCG
>JALOMD010000234.1 GCA_025455595.1 Cytophagales bacterium
GAATAGATGTCGTGGTGCGGCGGCGGCGAAATCAAGCCCACGCCCGGCGTGGAGTGGCGCGTGCGGCCAATCCATTCGTCCACCTTGTGACCCGGCAACTGGCCGCCTTCGCCCGGCTTGGCCCCCTGCGCCATCTTGATTTGCAATTCCTGCGCGTTGGTGAGGTAGTAGCTCGTCACCCCGAAGCGGCCCGAAGCCACCTGCTTGATGGCCGAGTTCATCCAGTCGCCGTTTTCGAGTTTGTTGAACCGCCGTTCGTCTTCGCCGCCTTCGCCGCTGTTGCTTTTGCCGCCGATGCGGTTCATGGCAATGGCCAGCGTGGTGTGGGCTTCCCAAGAAATGGAACCGAACGACATGGCTCCCGTGGCAAAACGCTTGAAAATACTCTCAACCGGCTCCACTTCTTCAATCGGAATGGACTTGCCGGGCTTGAATTTCAGCATTCCGCGCAGCGTGAGGGCTTTTTGCGTTTGGTCGTCAATCAGCTTGGAGTATTTCTTAAACAACTGATAATCATTGCGTCGCGACGATTCTTGCAGCAAATGAATCGTCTGCGGATTGAAAATATGCTGCTCGCCGCGTTGCTTCCATTGATAGACACCGCCCACTTCGAGACGTTGGTTCGGAATCGGGTCTTCGGGGAAGGCCAGCCGGTGTTTGATCAGCGTTTCGCGGGCAATGTCGTCCAGTTTCAAACCGCCGATGCGCGACACCGTGCCGGTGAAGTACGTGTCAATCACCTCTTTGTGAATGCCCAACGCCTCGAAGATCTGCGCCCCCTGGTACGACTGCAACGTCGAAATGCCCATTTTGGCGAAGATTTTCAGGAGTTCTTTGCCAACGGCCTTGGTGTAGTTGTAGTGCAGTTTTTCTTCGGATAATTCCGTATCCAACTGCCCTTTTTGCTTCAGGTTCGAGAGGGTTTCAAACGCCAGATACGGGTTGATGCCCGACGCGCCGAAGCCGATCAGCGTAGCGAAGTGGTGCGTTTCCCACACGTCGCCGGCCTCCACGATGATGCCCACATTGTCGCGCAAACCCTTGCGGATGAGGTGATGATGCACCGCCGACATCGCCAGCAACGATGGAATTTGCGCGTGGCTGCTGTCAAAACTGCGGTCGGAAAGGATGATGATCGAGAAGCCGTCTTCCACGGCATCCTCGGCGTATTGGCAAATGCGGTTGAGGCCGCGTTCCAATGCGCCGGGCTTGGTTTCGGCTTTGAAATACGTGTAAATCGTCTTGGTCTGGAAACCCTTGTGGTCAATGTACCGGATTTTCTCCAAATCCTGGTTGCTCAACACGGGTTGCGGCAATTCGAGCAAGTGGCAGTGTTCGGGCGTTTCGGTGAGCAAGTTGCGCGACACACCCACAAACGACAGCAGCGACATCACCATCCGCTCCCGGATCGGGTCAATCGGCGGGTTGGTCACCTGCGCGAACAGTTGTTTGAAATAGCTCGACAAATGCTGGCTTTGGTCGGAAAGTACGGCCAGCGGCGTGTCCAATCCCATCGAACCCAACGCTTCCAGCCCGGTCATGGCCATCGGGCCGATGACGAATTTGAGGTCTTCGGATGTATATCCGGCGGCGATTTGGCGTTTGAGCAACGTTTTCTCGTCCAGCGGACGGAACTTGCCGCCCGGTTCCGGCACGTCGGCCAGTTTGATTTTGTTCTGTTTCAGCCACTCGCCGTATGGTTTACGGGAGCTGATTTGTTCTTTCACTTCCTCGTCCGACAAAATGCGGCCTTGCTCCATGTCCACGATGAACATCCGGCCCGGCTGCAAGCGGCCTTTGGTAATCACCTTGGCCTCGTCCACTTCCAACACGCCCGATTCGGAGGCCATAATCACCAGATCATCGCTGGTGACACAATACCGCGACGGACGCAGCCCGTTCCGGTCCAGCGTCGCACCCACGATTTTGCCGTCGGTAAACGTAATCGAAGCCGGGCCGTCCCACGGTTCCATCATCGAGGCGTGGTATTCGTAAAATGCCTTCCGCACCGGGTCCATTTCCTCGTTGCCGTCCCACGCTTCGGGAATCAGCATCATCATCACGTGCGGCAGCGAACGGCCACTCAGCACCAGCATTTCAATCACATTGTCCAGGTTAGCCGAGTCCGACTGGCCGGGGTTGCACACCGGACGCAGCATGTCAAGTTCTTCCTTGGTGAAATACTCCGACCAAAACTCAGTTTCAGCGGCGGTGAACCACGTCACGTTGCCTTTCACGGTGTTGATTTCACCGTTGTGGGCGATGTACCGGAACGGCTGGGCCAGCTTCCACGACGGAAACGTGTTGGTCGAAAACCGCGAATGCAGCACCGTGAGGGCTGACACCACGTTTTCGTTGTGCAAATCCGGGAAATACGGACGCACCTGCCCGGTGGTGAGTTGTCCTTTATAGACAATGGTCTTGTACGACAGCGACGCAAAGTAAAAATCGCCTTTCAGCCCTTGCACCGTTTCGTTGATGACGCGGGTGGCGTAGTTGCGGAGCACAAACAGCTTGCGTTCAAACTCGTCGGGGTTGGTGATGCTCGCCGGGCGTTTGATGAACACCTGCTCCATTTGCGGCTCCACGGCCAATGCACTTTCGCCAATCTCCGCATTCATCGTCGGCACCACGCGGTAGCCGATCAAATCCAGTTTCAGTTGCTTGATTTTGCGGTTCAGGATGGTGCGGCACTCTTCGCGCAGGTGGCTGTCTTGCGGAAAGAACACCATGCCCACGCCGTACTCGCCGTAGGGCGGCAACGCCAGGCCGAGCTTGGTGCATTCGTCAAGGAAAAATTCGTGCGGCACTTGAATCAGAATGCCCGCGCCGTCGCCGGTGTTGGCTTCGCAGCCGCAAGCCCCGCGATGCTCCATGCGCGTGAGCATTTTGATGCCGTCTTCGACAATCTGGTGCGATTTGCGCCCTTTGATGTTGGCGATGAAGCCGATGCCGCAGGCATCGTGCTCGAAACTGGGGTGGTAAAGCCCCTCCGGTTGGTCGTACTGATGAGTCATGTGGTTCGACTTGGAATAATGCAAAAAATTATGGAAATAAGTTCAAAGCTAAAACGCATCCAAATTAAATTTGGCTTATGGTACACCAACGACCGAAAGTCGTATCTGTGTATGCCAAACCGAATGATGATTTTGAAATAACTGATATTGTCAAAATTTAATTTCAAGCGAAATATTTTAGAAAATTACGCACATTTTTTTTAACCACAAGGGTTTTGCACAGTTTTTTGACAAAAACCTGAGTATTTATCCCAAAAAACTCCTAAAAAGCGGTTTTTTCGGCGTTTTTAGCGAATAAAAACGCAATTCGTTGAATTTCGGCAAAAAAATGCGGTCGGCAGGTTTCAATCCGAAAAAAATACAGGAATTGTCTTATGCAACCAACTGATAGACAAGCTTTTGGGTATAATGGCCCAGCCTGTACGCAGCCGAACACTGGAAAAAGTTTTGTAAACCAGTTACTTAGCTTATGCATCCGTATCTGGTGCATCACCTGTTCGGTGTGTCTCGAAACATGCCGTTCTTCAAAGGCATCCAACAGCCAAAGCAGCTTCCGAACCGCTTCTCTCACAACAAATTGTGCCGAATCCGGGCCATACCTTACAGGTCTCCGCCCTTGCCGCCGCGAACCAATCCGACCTTTCTCCGTATAATCGGGACGTTTACCGAAACGTTTGTCGCTTCTCGCCTATCGTTTTAGGCAATTTTTGCTTAAAACGCCCAACGATAAACGGCAAACGCTAAACGAAACCGCTATGCATCGCCGAAAATTTCTACAGAACCTATCTCTGTTCGCCGGGGGCCAATTCGTACTCAACGGTGTTACCTTTCAAACCCTGCAAGGCCAACCCCGGCTCGCCAAAATGGCCCAGCAGAGCCGCAACGACAAAGTGCTGGTCATCATCCAAATGCACGGCGGCAACGACGGCCTGAACACGGTGATTCCGGTGCCGCAGTACAATCTGTACTATAACATGCGGCCAAACCTGGCCATCCCCGATTCCGGCACGCGCAAGTACATTCGGCTCGACGGCACGGTGCCGGAAGACCAACTCGTGGGCCTGCACCCCGACATGGTGGGCATGAAGTCGCTGTATGATGAGGGCAAGCTGGCGGTGCTGCAAAACGTGGGCTACGAGAACATGAACGGCTCGCACTTCAAGGGCCGCGACATTTGGTTCGGCGGCGGCGGTGCCACTGACCGCGTAAGTTCGGGTTGGCTGGGTCGGTATTTGGAACATGAGTTCGAGGGCATGGGCGGCTCCATCCCGCAGTATCCGCTCGACTTCCCGAACACCGACATGCCCGACCCGCTGGGCTTGGAGTTTGCCACCGACGTGTCGCTGGGCTTCCACACCGAAGACACCGTTCCGGCGGCCATTTCCATTCCGAATCCGGCCACGTTTTTTGACCAAGTGAAAGAGCTGGCGGGCTACAACGAAGAAATCAAGGTTGATCCGCGTGGGTTTCCGCCCACCGGCCCCACCATTCCGAGCCTCTACCGGCAGGAGTTGCAGTGGATTCTTGACATTGAGAAAGGAACCGACAAATACGCCGAGCGGCTGCAACGCGTCTATCAACAAGGCGGCAACACCACCGTCACGTATCCACAGGCGTACGCCTTCAACAACTCGCGCAACCCGATTGCCAACAACCTTGGCATCATTGCCCGGCTGGTCAACGGCGGGTGCAAAACCAAAGTTTATTTGGTGCGCATCGGCGGCTTCGACACGCATATCAACCAAGTGGAGCCTTACGACAACACGCTGGGCGGCCACGCGGCGTTGATGTACCATGTGTCGTCGGCGATGAAGGCTTTCCAAGACGACCTGAAGGCGCGGGGCATCGAAGACCGTGTGCTCACGGTGACCATCTCGGAGTTCGGGCGGCGGGCCGTGTCGAACAACAACTACGGCTCAGACCACGGCACGGTGGCTCCGATGTTTGTCTTCGGCAGCCAAGTGAACCCGGGCATCATCGGCAAAAACCCCGATTTGGCAAAAATTTCGGAAAACTACGGCAACATCTCCGACCGCAAGGAAGACATCACCGACTTCCGCGTGGTGTTCAACACGATTTTGCAGGACTGGCTCGACGTGTCGCCCGACGACGTGCGCGACCGGATTCTGCCCACGCTGAACCAGCCCGCCTCGGCCGGTTGGGGCGACCCGGACATCAACGACAAGGTGCCGCTGTTCCGCACCGGCGAGGTGACTTCGATTGACGCGTTTGTGAACCGACGTTTCCGGCTCGAAGACGCGTTTCCGAACCCGGTGCGCGACTTCGCCACGTTCGCATTCTACATTGACGACCCGGCCAAAGTGCAGCTTGCCTTGTACGACACGCAGGGCCGTTTGGTGCGCATTCTCGTCAACGACCACCGGGGGCCGGGCCGCCACGAAGTGCCCGTAAACCTGTCCGAACTGCGGGCGGGTGTGTACGCCTATCGCATCAACGCCGGCCCGCTGAAAGGAACCAAGCGGCTGGTGAAAAGTTAGGTCAGAAGTCAGAACGCAGAGGTCAGAAAAAAGTTGGCAGTGGCGGTAGCAGTTGGCACTAAAGCGGCGTTTTGGGCAAAAATTGCCCGAAACGCCTAACTCAAGACCCAAGACTCAATACCCAAGACTAACCTCATGAAATACATCTTCGCTTCCATTGCCTTGTTGCTTTGCCTGTTGCCCGCCGA
>JALOMD010000235.1 GCA_025455595.1 Cytophagales bacterium
ATGGCTTCCTCGGCCGTCCACGCACAGTTGGCATCCACGCGAAAAACCGCGTCGGTGTGGCGGCGCAATTCGCGGACAATCGCCACATCGTCAGGCGTGCCGAGCTTGATTTTATACAGCGGCCACGGCATTTCCTTGAGCTTGGCCACCATTTTCTCCACAGACGCGATGCCGATGGTGTAATTGGTCAGCGGCAGATGCTCGGCGGAGAGTCCCCACAGGCGGTACAGCGGCTGCCCTACGTGCTTGCCGTGCCAGTCGTGGGCGGCCATGTCCAAGGCGCACTGCGCAAACGGATGGCTGTGCAACAGCGGATTAGCGGCGGCCCAAAGGCTTTCGGGCGTATCAAACGGCTGGTTTTCAACCAAGTCGCGCACCGATTCCAAGGCTTGGCTCATGCTGGCAATCGTCACGCCGTAGTAGGGGTTTGACGTGGCTTCGCCGTAGCCGTGGTGTTGGCCGTCGGTAAGTTCGACAATCAGCGTTTCCTGGGTGTCGCGGGAGTCGTAGGAAATCGTGAACGTATGTTTGAGCGGCAGTTCATACGGATGGAGAATCAGTTTCATGGAAAAACAGTGGTCAGTGGTAAGTCGTAAGTGGTCAGGTGCATTGTTCCTCTTTGCGTGCTTTGCGAGAATCTTTGCGTCTTTGCGTGAAAACTAAGTTTCTCGCAAAGACGCAAAGTAAAACGCAAAGAAAACACAAACAACCTGATTAAATGTTACAGTGAGCCGTCTGTGTTTGATCATTGCGGTTTTGGTGCAATTTGATGCGACACGAGACAGACGTAAGGAAACCGGTAACGGCGAATTGCTGGCGTGAAAAATAGGAGTGAATTTTGGCATACTTTTTCGGTTCTGTGAACCGGAATCCGTCCCGACGAGTCGGGATTCGCCTAAAACGAAGATGCCGCCAGTTGGCGGTATTGAAAATCCCGCATTCGGCGGGAACGACAAACGCAAAACGTTAAACGCAGATGAATTTTTTTCGCCCCGCTGTTTTCATTGTCTTGTCTGTATTGGCCGCCTGTCGGCCGGGCGTGGACGAAGACCCGCAACCCGATTTTCTGACCGGCAATTCGGCCAAGACTTGGGAAATGACCGATGCCCGCCAAAACGGCCTCAGTTCGCCCCTTAAGCCGTGCTTGGTGGGCGACACGTACACGTTCCGCGCCGACAAATCTTTTGGATTTGACGAAGGCACCCAAAAGTGCAGCAGCAACGCGCCGCAAACCATAAGCGGCCGCTGGGAACTGGCCAACTCGACCATCACCATGCGCCAAAACGGCGACCAAACGTTTATCGTACTGAAATTGAAAAGCCTCAGCAGTTCGCGCCTCGTCGCCGAACTGGACAACAACGGCGGCCCAACGGTGGAATACACGTTCGCGGCAAAGTGAGGATAATTCAGAATTATGAATTATGAATTCAGAATTAAAAATCAACCTCTTCACAATAGGCTTCATTGTCCTTATAGGTCAGTTGATTGATGTTATACGGCGTTTTAGGCAAAATTTGCTCAAAACGCCGCGTAACATTAGTAATTGAGTATTGTCTGTCCTATCTGAATTCTGAATTCATAATTCTGAATTAAACTGCTCTTATCTTCGCGTACATAAACACGTCCATTGGGCGGCTTTCCTTGACCACGTAGTTTCTGAGCGTTCCTTCACAGACAAAGCCGCATTTTTCGAGCACTTTCCCCGAAGCCGGGTTATGCGGGAACACAGGAGCCTCGAGTCGGAACAGGTCGAAGTTGCGGAAGCCGATGTCGCTGACCACTGCCACCACGCGCGTCATGATGCCCTTGCCCCGGTACGGTGCGGCCAGCCAGTAGCCGATTTCGTCCTTGTGGGCGTACTTGCCGTAAATCCGCGAAAGCCCCACGCAGCCAATCAGTTCGCCTGACGGATTACGAATGGCCCATTCGGTGGGATGGCGGTGTTCTTTGTGCATGGTTTTGGCGTATTGTAAAAAATCGCGGGCGTGTTCGGGCCGGTACGGAAACGGAATGCGAAGCGTGTTCCGGTAAATCACCTCGTCATTGAGCCATTTCACCAACGCGGCTTCGTCTCTTTTGTCCAATTCCGAGATGTGAATGTAGGAGTCAATTTGAATCATCGGCTACAGGGCGTGTTTCGGGCCAAAAGTTAGTAAATTGTAGCAATCTGCCCGTTAACAAACAGAGAGAGAAATTCCAATTGAAAAGCCACCAGGGGCCGTTTTGAGCAAAAATTGCCCAAAACGGCCCCTGGTGGCTTCATTTACACGTTGTTGTCTCTTCGGCGTTGCGTTTGCCTCAAAACGCTTCCCGAAAAGGCTGAATGTTCCCTTCGTCAGACGAATGATCCAACACAGCGAAAACAACTTTCTCAAAGACGTTCTGAAACGTTGGATTGTCAACCAAATGATAGCGGAAATACCCATTTCCAGCGTCTCGCGAGCCGTTTGGATTCTGGTAGATTTTCTACTCATAACTACAATTCTTGAATTGATGTAGAGCCGATTGTTAATCGGCTTGGCTCCGAATATCATTCGAAGCTACTGAAATACAATGTACTGCACCGGCACTTCGTCGGTGAGCCACACGCCGTTGTCGGAACAGTAGAACAACATGCCGTCTTGGTGCATTTCCAAGGCTTTAATGGGCAGCACCACCGGAACACCGTGCCGCGAACCGACGTTTTTGGCCGTAGCCACGTCGGGCGACAAATGCACGTGGTGTCGGCTGCGTTTCGCCAAACCTGTTTTCCGAATAGAAGGCAAGTTGGCGGCAGCCGTGCCGTGATACAACAGTTCCGGCGGTACTTGCGGCTGGTAGTCCAGCTCTATTTGCACCGAATGCCCTTGGCTGGCCCGGATTTTGAAGCCGTCTGCACTGAAGGCGAATCGTTGTTTGTCATTATTGGCAACCACTTGTTTGAGTTTCTCCAGCGTAAGCTGGATTTGGCTGTAGGCGTTGAACTGATGAATCAGTTCGTCCACGCCGACGTAGCCGTTTTCGTCCAACATAATTCCTATTTCGTCGGGACGATGCCGCAAGACGTAACTCAGCGTCTTGCTGATTTTGAATTCTTCTTTAGGTGTCATTTTATTGATTTCCCACACAGAGGTTTCGTGTTTTGAAAAGATACTATTCTAAATCAGAATTTACTGGATTTTCAGGAAAACAGGAGTAAATAGACATTTGAATTTATCAAGAATGCACTACTGTAGAGACAGGCATGTCCTGTCTCTACGCGGCGTAATCCTGAAAATCTTACAATCCTTCAAATACTGATTCAGACAAGATACTATTTCGCAAAGCCGATTGTCAATCGGCTCTACTGCTCAACTTGCCACGGGTCGTTGAAAACCGACGATTCTAAACGGCTGAAAACCAACTTCTGGCGAGTCGTTCGGATTGGTGATTTCGGCGATGGTCATTGGTTGTGCGATGATTCTGTTCTGTTTCAGAGAATCAGACAGACGCTGTGCTTTGGCTGCCGACAATTTGCCGAATTCGTATCTGGCGATGAGGCGACCTTGGCGCAACAAGGCACTGTCAATCGTGGAAATGGCACTGTTGAAGGTGCAGATAATCTGCACATTCAGAAAATCGGCCAGCAGGCCGTCTGACAGATTGAGCAAATTCGAGACAGAAGAATTGTCATCCACGCGGCGGTCTTTGATGACGTTTTCTGCGTCTTCAATTACCAGCACAGAGTCGGGATTATCAATCAGCAAATCCATCAACTGCGGATTGGCGAGTTGGCTGGCCGCATCTGCCGAAAGAAAAATAACTTTCTTTCGGATTCGCCCAATCAAGTAACGCAGATACGTGGTTTTGCCGGTTCCGGGCAGGCCGTGTAGCAATACGATCCCTTTGTCTTTTCTGGTATTCAGGCGTTTACGAATCGTGGCATCCACTTCTTTGAAGTCGTCTTCGTAATACAACTCCAAGTTGAGCCGGGTCTTTTTCACCTCCATGCTTTTCAATTCCAATCCATACTCCCCTTTCACAATAATGTTAATCTCAAAGGCCGATTTCTTATCAGCCTCCCGGAAACGACTCAGTTCTTTGATTAATTGATGAGCAAATTCAGCGTTTTGCGGCGTATGCAAGATTTCACAGTACGTATTGCTGAGTTCCAACAAACATTGATTGTCCAGCACCACAACCGCATCCGAAAAGATGATTTTTTTGCGTTGATGGTCGTATTCTGAATGTTGGTAAACGGCTTTTATCTGTTTACCGAACTTCTGCGTCACATAAGCCAGCACTTTTTCAATGCTGATTTGATTAATCCATGTGATACTCGGAATTGCGCCAAACAATTGTAGAAAAAACGCACTGCTTTCTATAAAATGCTTGTTAAAAACCTTATTGGTGTCTTGTATTTTTATATTCATGCAGTTTGATTAATGCCTCACAAACAGGCGGGTTTTGATGTTTTAAAAGATACTATTTTCTGTAAATTGACCGTTTTGACAGATTTTTGCTCAAAACGCCTGTAGTTGAACCGTCATTGCGAGGTGAAGCCGTGGCAAATCGAAGATTCGGCGAAGCCAATCTGCCGCCGGTAGCTTCGCGAATGTTTCTGAGCCGTTTTCTCTGTCCAAACGCACATTCCAACAAGAACGCGAGCCTTTAGGAAACGTGCTTACCGAGCCTGTGACGATGGGATTGCTTCGTCATTCCGCTTCGCTTCATTCCTCGCAATGACGAATATTTTCAACAGCGTTTTGGGCAATTTTTGCTTAAAACGCTGTTGAAAATCCTGTCGGATTTTGCGCAGGCTGAAGCATGCGCTACATTCTGAATTCTGAATTAATTTATCCTTCCCAGCCTTTGTTCCGCTTGTCGGCATCGGCCATGCGGACGATTTTGGGCGTGAATTTTGCCAGCACTTCCACCAGGTTTTGCTGGCTGTTCATCACTTGGTTGATGTCCTTATAGACCATCGGAGCCTCGTCCAAGTCGCCGCCGATGAGGGTTACGCCTTTGTCGGACAGCACTTTTTTGAGTTCGGGTTTGGTGATCGTCTTCAGGGCCTTGCTGCGCGACATCAGCCGTCCGGCCCCGTGTGAGGCGGAGTTAATCGAACTCGGTTCGCCTTTGCCGCGCACCACAAAACCCGGCTGCGCCATCGAACCGGGAATCATGCCCAGCACGCCTTTTCCGGCGGGTGTGGCTCCCTTGCGATGCACGATTACTTCGGTGCCGTCGGCCAGTTTTTCTTTCCACGCAAAATTGTGGTGGTTTTCCACCACGGCTACGGGCTTGGTTTCCAAAGCTTTGGCAATGCGGCGGTGAATCTGATGGTGGTTGGCCGAGGCGTATTCTCCCGCCAAATTCATCCCGATCCAGTATTCCATGCCTTCCTCGGTGTTCAAGTCCAGCCACGCCAAATGCTGCGCTTCTTTGGGCAGTTTGGTGCGTTCCGCTGCCAGCTTGGAGTAATGCCCGGCAATCTGCGCCCCGAAACCGCGCGAACCCGAATGGCTCAACAACGCCAGATATTTGCCTTTTGGCAGGCGCAGTTCGGTGTCGTTTTCAGCAATGTCCAGCACGCCCCATTCCACAAAGTGGTTGCCGGTACCCGACGTACCGAGCTGATTCTGAGCCTTGTAACGCAGGCTGCGAATCATCGCGGTAGCGTTCCATTCGGGACGGTCAAACACGTCGTCGGGCAGTTGGTCGTGGTTTTTGGAATCCAAGCC
>JALOMD010000236.1 GCA_025455595.1 Cytophagales bacterium
CTTGCACGCCGAGTTGGCCGTTGGTGTGGCAATGTGTTTGCGCGTGCGTTCGGGGGCGAAATCGAGGCTGAAAAACAAGTCGCGAAAACCGACCAAGGCATTTTCGGTCGTCTCGTCCGTTGGGGCCAAGAAGCGGGCGAATGCGTCTTCCAGCGAGTCGTATTTTTGGTAAAAATCCTGTAAAAACGCGATGAAATACAGCGTATCGGTAGCGTTGAAAGTGCGGTGACAGAATTTTTCGAACCGTTTCAGGTCTATTTCGGCGTGGTGGCGCACAAAATCGTGCGGAGCGTCGTCCATCAGCATCATCAACTCGCGACACTTGGCGATGATAGTCTTGCGCTGCCCCCAAGCCAACACAGCCGCAAACAGCCCGGCAATTTCAATATCCTGTTTTTTTGTATAGCGGTGAGGTATGCTAATCGGGTCAGGGCCGATGAATGCGGGCCGGTTGTATCGGGCGGTTTTTTCTTCTAAAAAGGCGTGTAACTCTGTAGGTGTCATGCTCGCAAATTAGGCGGGAATTCGAGCGATTTCAAGTGTCAAACGAAACAATTATTTAGAAAAGTACCATGACACGCGAAGAATTTTGGAAAATCTTAGAAGCTGCAAACTCTTGCGGAAAAGATGACATCGAACAGAAGCAACAAGCGATTGTACAGCAGTTGAAAGGCTATGAACCCGCAGAAATTGTCGCATTTGAAATCATCCTACGGGAACTGATTGCCGAGGCTTATGACTATAAAATCGCAGCTGCCTACAAAATCATAAATGGGTATGTAACAGACGATCAATTTTTGTACTTCCGGTGTTGGTTGATCGGGCAAGGTGAAAAAATATTTGTGGAAACATTAGAAAATCCAGAATTTCTGGCAGAAGTAGTGGGATATAAGACAGAGACTGATTTTGAATTTGAATTTTTGTTGTATGCGGCTACAGAAGCCTATAGCCAAAGAACTGGAATAGAAGAGGAGGACGAGAGTTTTCCCAGATGCATCGCCTATTCAAACCCTCATCTTAATTATGATACTTACATTTTTCCCATGAAAGGAGAGGATTGGACAATTGAGCAACTTCCCGCCTTGTATCCTAAGCTTTGGAATGAATTCAGACAGCCAGAGTAAAACCATTCCGCAAGCCTCCGTGAATCTACGTTTTAGGCAAAAAACGCCCAAAACGATTGCTCACAGAAAGTAGCATTGCTATAGTATCTTTTCACGCCGCGATTCCCAAATACCCCGGTATCTTGAATTCAGGAAAAACCACATCCAGACGATTGTTTTTCAGGCGTTTTAGCAAAATTTCGCCCAAAACGGTTCGATAGTCAGTCGTTACGGGAACATCTACGCCGTTGTCCAATTGCTCGGTTGCCAGGCCTCTCCAAGAGCCGTACATTTTGCCGCCCGCTGTTTTTTGACCCAGCACCAGCATCACATTGCCGTGGCCGTGGTCCGTGCCGCCGCTACGGTTGCCTTTCAATCGGCGGCCAAACTCACTCATCACCACCACCGTCAGGCGGGCGTGAAAACGCGACAAATCATTGTAAAACGCGGCTACAGAACGGCTCAGGGCTTCGGTTAATTGCGGAAAAACGTACGTTTGGTTGTCGTGTGTGTCCCAGCCGCCGAAATTCACCGTTGCCACGTGCAGGCCGGTGTCCATTTTAATCAGTTGCGCCAGGTTTTTCAGGTTGTTACTCAATTCACTGATATACCACTCTGTCGGGTAAGCCGCGTCAGGGTGGTATTCTTTGGGGCTGCCGTCTGTATTTTTGGGTAGTTTCTGTTCAATGGAAGCAATGTTTTTCAACGCATTTCGTGCCGTTTGTCCCAATGCATCGGGTTGGTTGTACCAGCTTTTCAGGATACCGGACAGTTTTTCATCGCCCTTCAGTGAAAAATCAGCGGCGGAATAGAGCGAGACAGCCTTGTCGCTGCCGAGGTACGAAACCGGCAGTTGGTCGCCCACGGCCACGGCCGGAAGAATCAGGTTTTCCACGCCGGTTGTCGTTTCCAGATACCGGGCCAGCCAGCCTTTGGTCACGTTTTTCTTCTGCGGAATGCCTTTTTCTATCAGATCCATCGCGTCGAAATGGCTGCGCGTGCCGTTGGCCAGTCCGCACGCATGGATGATGGCGAGCCGATTGCCGTCGTACAGTTCCTTGAGCGGCTTGGCTTTGGCGTGCAATCGAAAATCCAGATTGTTCAACGGATTTTTCAGCAGGAGACCGTTTTTTTCAGTAATCCGTAGCTCGGCACTGCGGGCATCCATGTAAAACTTGTCACTCGCCGGAGCCACCAATTGCAGGCCGTCCATGCCGCCGCGCAGGAAAATCAATACAAATATTTCTTTTTCTTCCTGCGGCGAAAAAGCCAACGTGGGTACGCCACCCGTCAAGAAGGCGGTGGCCAAGCCGGTCTGTTTGAGAAACTCGCGACGAAACATTTTCAATTCAGAATTAAGAATTATGAATTCGGAATTTTACAGCACATGCTTTAGCCTGTGTGTCCCCGAAGGAGACTTTTTTGCGTTTTGAGCATTTTTTGCTCAAAACGCCTTCTGTATAGATTCTGTAAATTTTTGTAATGATAAACTCCAAACTGTAAACATCAAATGATAAATGAAGCATCGAAATACGAAGCATCGAAACAACGTTTACCTGTACTGAAACGCTGGCGACATGCCCAATAGGGCAATCATCTGGTGCGACCGAAACCTTATTTCATCAGCGTTGCCAGGCGGCGGTTCTTCTTCACTGCCGCCGTCCGACAAGTAATTCATCGCACGGATTTTGATTGTTTCCGGCACTGTTTTTCCAAAAAAACGTTCCGTCCAGAACTGTACGATTTGCTGACTGGTTTGCGATTTTACAGAATTCTGTTTTGTCAAATCCAGCGTCACCGACTTGTGCCAATCTTCGAGCATCAGCGTTGAGAGCAGGTTCCACCGTTGCAGCATCAGGTTTGTATTGAGCCAGTAGCTGGCTGTGTCCGGGTGGCCGGTTGGGGTTTTCCAATGAAACAAACGATAACCCGTGTGCTGCAACAGATACAGAAACTCAAGCGTAGGCGTAAAGTTCAATTGGGTGGCCCGCAGAAAAGACATTGCCAGTTCAAAAGGGCGTTTTATTTTCTGGCCTTTCAGGAACTCATCAGAATAGACAATTGTGCGCAACACGTGCTTCAATTGGTCGGGGCTTTTCTGGTGCTTTGTCCATGTCTGTACGGCTTTTTCAACCAGAACTACAGGCGGTTCGTCAGCCACGAAACGACGACAAAGCTTGGTACACAGAAACTTGGCCGTGGCCGGGTGGTAGGCCACCAAATCCAACACTTGTCGGCCGTCGGTCAAAGGCGGCTGATTGGGCGGAAATTCCGTTCCCAACACACGTTTCTGGTAATTGTCGTGCCAGCCTTCAAAGTAATGGAACTGGCCGGTATTGGGCAAGTTGCCGCCTTTTTCATCGTAAGCACCGTCGGCAACTGTCCAGCCGGTGAAGGCGCGGGCGGCTTCGTACACGTCCTCGTCAATGTAGCCGATGGGCTTGCCTTCATTGGCTCCGGGCACTTCGCGCCAACGATTGTACAGATGATTATAGTAATTTTCAGATCCCAGCGTGTGCAACTCGAACAGTTCGCGGGCGTAGTTTTCGTTGGCCGGACTGGCTTTGCTCTGGTAATTGTCCAAGTAGTACAACATGGCCGGGCTTTTGGCAACAGCCTCCAGCATTTCGCGAAAATTGCCAAAAACGTGTTGTCGTATCAGTTTGTCGTACAGGGGCAGCGTAATGCCAATACGTTCGTCGGCTTCGGCATTGATGCTGAAGTGGTTGTGCCAGAATTCGGTCATCACTTCGCGCAATTTCCAGCGGCTATAGACGGCCCGTAGACAAGTTGCTGCCGCCGTTTCTTGTGCCGGACGGATTTTTTCGGCGTATGCGGTTTGGTCGTTGTTCAGTTTCCACAGACTGGGCAAATCGGCGTTGAGCCAATTCAGTTTTCTGTGTTCATTGACTTTTTTGCCGTTGTGTTCGTATTCCATGCGCAGCGTAGCCGCTGACAGTTTCTGCTGCAATGTTTCATCCCGTTCGTCTATCGGATTCAATTGCGATTCCACGAATTTTTCCGTGCCGGTTTTCTGTAGGTCGGCAAGCATCTCAGGCGTGTGGCCGTAGGCGATTTTCTGTAGCAAAGCAATTTCAACAGACATGAGATGCGAGACGGTAGAGGTGAGACAAGAGACAAGAGACAAGAGACGTGAGACAAGAGACATGAGACGGGTTTGCTCATGGATTCGGTTCGCTGCTGGTTTGAAATTTCGGAAAAATTGCCCAAAACGCTCTACTTGAAACATTATGACGGTGCGTTTTTAGCAATTTTTACCCAAAACACAGAGCTACAATCTGTCCGGGATTGAAGATTCCGAACCCGACTGTAACGAATCTGTAGTTTAATAGTTGGTTTATAATGCAGACTGCGGCGTTTTGGGCGAAATTTGCTCAAAACGCCGTTTGTTTCTTGTTTTGACAACTGTTTTCCAAAAAGCGTGCCGACTTTGTTGTGTCCGCAGTTGCCGCTTCTCTGTGGAAAAGCTGCAAAATATACAGACGGACTTCGGTGACGACGGGCGGCTAAAACATTCCATGCCTTCATTCGTTTCTTAAAATAACTTATTCGCCTTAACCACCGAATTTTGCAAGTGAGAAAATTTTTCCGCCGCTTTTTCGTCATTACGGGTATTGTGCTGGGTTTGTTGCTGCTCAGTGCCGGAACCATCCTTTTAACCGAACCGTCGCGCGTAATGGCCGTCTCTTACACTTCCAATCCGCAATTGCCCACCATTCTGCCGCCCGACCGTTGGAAAGGCACGCCGCTGGACGCAAAGGGGGCATTTGTGAACCACGAGTTTCCGTTTTATCCGTACTTCCGCGATTTGCTGCGTTGGCAAACCGAGCGGAATTCCTACAAGGAACAGAAAAAACGCGACACTTGGCGGCTGAACGTGGTGCGCGACAGCAGTTTTCTGCAAAGCGACGAAGACGTGATTGTGTGGCTCGGGCACGCCACGTTTTTCATCCGGCTGGGCGGCGTGACGCTGCTCACCGACCCGGTTTTCGGCAACGTCGGCCCGGTGAAACGGCAATCGGCGATGCCGGTGGCGGCGGATCAACTGCGCGGCCTGGACTACGTGCTGGTGTCGCACAACCACCGCGACCACTGCGACGAGGCGAGCCTGAAAACAGTATCCCGTCAGAATCCGACAACCACTTACCTGACCGGACTGAAAATGGAAAGTTTGCTGAAGGATTTCACCGGGAGCCAGGCCATCCAAGCGGCGGGCTGGTACCAGCAGTACGAAACCGACACGTCGAAAATCAAGGTGTACTACCTGCCGTCGCGGCACTGGGCGCGGCGCGGGTTGTTCGACACGAACACGCAACTGTGGGGCGCGTACATCATCCAGGCGGGCGGCAAAACGATTTATTTCAGCGGCGACACCGGTTACGGTAGCCATTTGAAGGAAGTCGGCGAGTTGTTCCCGACTATTGACTATTGCATCATCGGCGTGGGGGCGTTTGAGCCGCGTTGGTTCATGGGGTCGAATCACATCGCACCTGACGACGCAGTGAAAGGCTTCGGTGAGATGGGTGCCCGCACGATGATTCCGATGCACTACGGCACGTTCGATTTGTCGGACGA
>JALOMD010000237.1 GCA_025455595.1 Cytophagales bacterium
CTACCGCCGCGCCTGCAAAAATTCGCTGGACTTGACCAAATTGATGAATTCGATGCGGTAGCCTTCCGCGTCGCGGCCACGGGCACCGGCGGCGAGGTCGGCCACTTGGCGGTAAGTGGCGTTGCCTTTGAATTCCGAGTCGCGGAGTAACATGCCAAAAGCCGCCACCGCTGCCGAAAAGCGAAAATTGTCAGATGTTCTTGCCAGTGGCGTGCCGGTGTCGGTCACCGTGGTTTCGATCAGCTTGCTGGTTTCGCCGTCAGGTTTTTTGTAGCGCAGTTTCACGGTCATCATTTCCTTAGACCGGTAGGCTTTCGGGTCAACGGTGTTTTTCTGGTACTTGAGCGGGTCAACCGACGAGGTTTCGGTGCCGGACAGTTCGCCGTCGGCAGGCACGATTTCGTACAAGGCCGTCACGCTGTGGCCTGAACCCAACTCGCCCGCGTCTTTCTTGTCGTTGTTGAAATCCTCGTTCTGCAACGCCCGGTTTTCGTAGCCCACCAGCCGGTACGCCTTCACCCGCGCCGGATTGAACTCCACTTGGATTTTCACGTCCTTGGCAATCGTGAACAGCGTGCCGCCGAACTCGCTCACCAGCACCTTGCGACCTTCCTGGATGTTGTCAATGTAGGCGTAGTTGCCGTTGCCTTTGTCGGCCAGCGTCTCCATTTTCGAGTCCTTGTAGTTGCCCATGCCGAAGCCCAACACCGTCAGGAAAACGCCCGACTGCCGCTGGTCTTCGATGAGGCGTTGCATCTCGGCATCGCTGGAAGCACCCACGTTGAAGTCGCCGTCGGTGGCCAGAATCACGCGGTTGTTGCCTTCGCGCCGGAAGTTTTCCCGCGCCGTTTGGTAAGCCAGCTTGATACCCGCCCCGCCCGCCGTGGAGCCGCCTGCTTCGAGCCGTTCCAACGCCTTGCGGATTTTCTCCTTCTCGTTGCCCGGCGTGGACGGCAGCACCAGCCCGGCGGCACCGGCATAGACCACCATCGCCACGTGGTCTTGCGGACGCAACTGCTCCACCAGCAGACCGAACGCCGATTTCAGCAGCGGCAGTTTGTTAGGGTCTTGCATTGAGCCAGACACGTCGACGAGAAACACCAAGTTCGACGGCGGCAGGTTTTCGGTGGGGATGTTGCGGCCTTGCAAACCGATGTGAACCAGCCGGTTTTTGTTGTTCCAAGGGCATTCCGACACCTCGGCCGTCACCGAAAACGGGTCTTCGCCGCGCGGCTGCGGGTAGTCGTAGTGGAAATAATTGACCATTTCCTCGATGCGCACCGCGTCTTTAGGCGGCTTCTGGCCCGAGTTGAGAAAACGCCGCACGTTGGCGTAGCTGGCCGCGTCCACGTCAATCGAAAACGTGGAAAGCGGATGCTGCGTGGCCTGCCGGAAAGTGTTTTCTTGGATGGCGTTGTAGGCTTCGGTGTTGTACTCGGGTTCCAATTCATCCCGTAAAAAATGTGGTTGGGATGTAGTGGGCGGAGCCGGGGCGTACAGTTTCTGCTCTTCTGCGTTAGCCCTCTTGACGCGGCTACCTCTGGTTCGCCCGGTCGTCACGACTTCGCTGAGGGCTTTTACATCGGCATTCATCTTCACATCAACTTGGACTTTGTCCCCGACTTTCACTTCTTCGGTCACATAGCCAATGAAACTGAATACCAGCACCGCCTTTTCATCAGCTACGCGGATGGAGTAGGTGCCGTTGGCATCGGTGGTGGTGCCAGTGCTGGTGCCTTTTACAACGACGCTCACGCCCGGCAGCGGCGAGCCGTCGTTTGCATCGGTGACTTTACCGGTAACGGTGCGGGTGTCGGCGGGAGCGAAGCCCAGCCAAGAAACAAACAACAGAACAACGGAGGTGAATGCAAGCTTGCTCATGGGCGTTTGGGGTTGGTTGTTGCCAAATGATGCAACCCCGCCGCAGATTCCATAAAACGGCTACAAAAAAGAAGCAAGTGAAAGGCGTTTTGGGCAAAAAACGGCTAAAACGCATTTGTCCGAACCCTGATTCGTGGGATTGAAGGATTTTCTTGATTAAAAAACGTAAGTCATGGTAATCCTTTTATCCCACGAATCAGGGTTCGGACAAAATGGCGACCAAACTTATTTCGCTCCGCCCGCGTTATGCGTTACGACTATGACGAATCGAAGAAATATTGGCATTGGTGCTGTCCCGTCCGAAAAAAACGCTACATTTCGTCCTGTTTTTTGAAAAAGCCAACGGTTACTTATCCGTCGGCACAGGTTATTAAGCAACAGTCCGAAACAAAACGTCATTCCACATTCCCGAATCCGCGTTCCGCATTCCATTCGTACTTCGTACCTCGTAAATCGTACTTCAACAGATGTTTTTCACCCGCCGCACACCCAAGAAACTCCCCGCCGACGATGCCGAACTGCTGCGGCAGTACCGGGAGACGGGCGACTTGCAGGTGTTGGGCGAACTCTACGAACGGTACATGCACTTGGTGTTCGGCGTGTGCCTCAAGTACTTGCGCGACGACGACGAAAGCAAGGATGCCACCATGCAGGTGTTCGAGAAACTCGTGACCGACCTGCGCATTCACGAGGTGAAGCACTTTGCCAGTTGGCTGCACACGCTGGTGCGCAACCATTGCCTGATGATCCTGCGCAGTCGGCAAAACGGCATCGTCCACGAAACCATCCGGCTCGCCGACGACAACGATGTGGAATTTGACATCGCCCTGCATCAAGAAGAAGACGACGAGCAGCGGCTCACCCGGCTGGAGGAAGGGCTGCACGAACTGCCCGAAGAACAACGGCAGTGCCTGCACCTGTTTTACATCGAGCAGAAGTCGTACAAGGAAATCAGCGACTTGACGGGTTACGATTTCAAGCAGGTGAAAAGCTATTTGCAAAACGGCAAACGCAACCTGAAGATTTACATAGACAAGACAGGGTGAGGGGAGAGTGATGAATTATGAATTATGAATGATGAGTGGCGTTTTGGGCAAAAGTTGCCTAAAACGGCAGCTTGTCCGAACTATGATTTTAAGTGGTCAAGCAAAAGTTTTGGAGTGTTTGGTGTCGAATCGCAGATTCGGGACAGTTTGCTTTCGGATTGGCTTCGCCGAACCGTCGTTTGCAGATACGAAAGAGCCGCGTGCTGTTCGGGATTTGCAATCCCGAACCGGACTGACGGGGATTTGCAATCCCAAGCGTAAATCCCCGAAAACTTTTGCTCGACTATTTAATGTGATTGATTTGATTGGCATGATTTGCCTCCTTCATGTGCATCACGAAAATCACTTTGGAATCACCGTCCGGACAAAAGGCGTTTTAAGCAAAAACTGCCCAAAACGGTAAACGCAAAACGGTAAACGTAAAACGAATCTCGAAGCATCGAAGAACGAAGCATCGAAAAAACGAACGCAGAATGATTCGCCGAAAGAGAACAAACCTCACCGCCCAAAAGCAAAAGCCTCTAAGCAAGGATGCGGTGGAACAATACATTTTTGGCCGCTCCAACGACCCCGCCGCCCGCCACCGCACCGAACGCCGCCTGCTCGACGACGCATTTGCCGCCGATGCCGTGGACGGACTCGCCACCCAACCGGACGCGCAACAGATGAACGCCAACCTCGCCGACTTGAAACTGCGTCTGCAACAGCGGATTGCCCTGCAAAAGCAGCAACGAAACGGCGGACGTGTGCTGCCGTTCGGGATGCAGCCTTACGCCGTGGCGGCCTCGGTGGCGTTGGTGCTGGTGTGTGCCGTGGCCGTGATATTGTTTGCCAAATACTACGAACGAACCCAGCCCGCCGATCAGGTAGTGCAGCGTCCGGCGGCGGAAGCGAAACCGCCCGTTGTTGCCAACCAACCGAAAACCGAGGTTACGGCTGCGGGCGAAACCACGCCGCAACAACCGTCGGAGCCGCCCCTGCTGGCGGCCCAAAAAACCGCCGTTCCCGAAGCCAAGTCGTCCGGTCAAGTGCAACGCCGTGAAAACACAGCAAAAAACGCTGCGGCTCCTGCCATTGAAACAGCCACTGCCGAAGAACCGGTCGCCGTTGCCCCGGCTGCATCCGTCCCTCAGCCCGCTTCCGAAGTCGGGAAAGATGACAAAGAAATGAAAGCCGAAGCCGAGATTTCGGTTAGTGAAAAAGCAAATACCGCCAAGCGTGTCGAAGCACAACGTGCCAAAGCACCGTCAATGGCCGTGCCGTTGGCCGCCGATGCCGCAAAGCCGGTCACGCCGCCCGCCACCCAATTGGTGCGGGGCCGTGTATCGGATGCAGAAGACGGCCTTCCCATCCCCGGTGCGGTGGTCACCGTACACGGCAGCGAAACCGCTGCGTACACGGACATGAACGGCGAGTTTGTCATCACGGCCCCAACCGACGGCGAGTTGGCGTTCAGTTTCATCGGCTACAACACGTACCGGACTCCGGTTGACAGCAAACCCATTGTGAACGCCCGCCTCACGCCTGATGTGAAGTCGCTGAGCGAGGTGGTGGTGTCGGGGACTAACCGGCCCGGTGCCGAGGCGGTTGCCTTCCAGCCTGCCCGCCCCGAAAGCGGAATGCCGCAGTTCATCAAAACCGTCGAGCAACGGCTGGAAGCCGTTCCCGGTGCCGACCGCTTCGGGTCAGGCATCATCAAGTTGTCGTTCACCGTGCAGCCCGACGGCAGCCTTGCCAACGTGAAAGTCTTGAAAAGCGTTTGCGCCGAATGCGACCAAGCCGCCGTGCAAGCCGTGCAGGAAGCGGCACGTTGGAAACCCGCCGTCCAAAATGGCAAGCCCGTTCCCCAAAAAATGCGCGTCCGAATCCCGGTTGGGAAGAAGAAGGAAAAATAGAGTTACTCTTGGTTGATAATCAGTGGTCAGCGGCGTTTTGGGCAAATTTTGCCCAAAACGCCGCTGACGCAAAGGGGCAAGCGTCCTCGCTTGCCCTGGTTTTGGTTTTTGCAGTTCCATCCCCAACTTTTCACACCACTGACCACTTGCGACTGACGACTAACGACTATTTTTGGGCATGGAACAACCCTACAAGCCCGTCAGCGCGTCGCGCACTACGCTAACCGAACTCATGATTCCCGCCTACGCCAACTTTGGCGGCAAAATCCACGGCGGCATCCTGCTCTCCCTCATGGACAAAGTGGCCTACGCCTGCGCCGCCAAGCACGCCGGGCGGTACTGCGTAACGGTGTCGGTGGAGGGCGTTGATTTCCTGCAACCCGTCGAGGTGGGCAATTTGGTGCATTTGCAGGCTTCGGTAAACCACGTGGGGCGCACCTCGCTGGTAGTCGGCATCCGCGTCACCGCCGAAAACATCAGCACCGGCACGGTGCGGCACACCAATACGTCGTACTTCACGATGGTCGCCAAGAACGACGACGGCACCAACGCCGTAGTGCCCGGCCTGCGCCTCGAGACCCGCGACGACGTGCGGCGTTTTCTGGAATCCATCAAACGCAAGGAACTCAAGCAGGCGTACTTGCGCGAGTTGGACAATGCCAAAACGCACCTTACCATCGAAGAGGATTTGCACAAACTCACCGAGGAACGCTGCGAAATTTCAAGCGATGCGCTGAAAAGCTGAATTTCAGGTCAGAGTTCAGAGGTCAGAAGTCAGACGGGCGTTCTGGGCAAATTTTGCCCAGAACGCCCAAGCATAGTCCGTTTGCCGTAAGCCCCGTCGGAGGCGACCCGTCTGTAGAAAAACC
>JALOMD010000238.1 GCA_025455595.1 Cytophagales bacterium
AGGAATAAGCGGAGGAAGGAGGGAACCGGGGGCGGTTCAGGTGTTTTGCCTCGGTGTGGTGTGGACTTGGGGCGACTTCAAAGGACACAAGCCTATTGTCTTGACCGAGCCTGTGCTCCCGGTCAGACGCGCAGCGTACAGACCTACGTGCAATCAGCGTTTTAGACAAAAATCGCCCAAAACGAGATTGCCAAAGCGACTTTTGCTACCGGACGTTTTAGGCAATTTTCGCCCAAAACGTCTATAAACGGAGTGCGTGTACAGAATTTTACAACACGAGAGAAACAAAGACTTTGCCCAAGTGCCCGACAGAATTAATTCATGTTGTTTCTGGTGTGTAAAAATATTGCAAGTTATTGATTTTCAGTGTATTGAGACTGCCCTTTTGCTAAAAGCTAAAAGCTAAAAGCTAAAAGCTAAAAGCTAAAAGCTAAAGACTAACCACTTATTGTAAGCGAAAGCATTGTCACGGTACGCGAACCGGCACTGCAACCTCTGTCATGTCCCAACGCAGCACCATGTCCGCGCCGCCAGTCTGTGACGTGAAATCAATTTTGAACAATTCCGTCACATCCGACTTTTTAGAGACAGGTACATTGACGCGCAACACATCTTGGCTTTCGTCGTAATTGGTGCCCCATTGGCCGGTTTCGCCGTTGATGACAATCGTCCATTCGGCGGGGTTCGGAATTGTCCAAAGCGTGTATTTTCCGGCTTTCAGCGGCTTGTCGGCCAGCAACACGTCTTTGCCGAACGATATGACAGTGGCTTCGTTGGCTCCGGTGCGCCACACTTTGCCATACGGCAGCAGTCCGCCGAAAATCTCCCGGCCTTTCTTGGCGGGCTGGCAGTATTTCACTTCTACAGACAACCCGTTTTCATTGAACACAGCGGTTGCTTCAGGACTTTTGGACTTTGTGTAGGTGCGCAGCGCGAAAAATGCGACAACCAAGACGGCCACGACAATCAAGCCGATTCGTACGATTTTCTTCATGGTTCAGACGGCGGATTTGGAAGGTAAAACAGGTGACATTTGACTTTCTGTCCAAATGCTGGTTGGGTGCGTTTCGACCGTTCTGACGGGCCGGGACGCAAAGCCGCCTGTAACTTAGCAAATATTCGGTGATTTCGAGAAACTGCGTGAGATTGATTGCACGAAACGTAGATTCAACGAAGCGAAATGCCGTTTTAGGCATTTTTTGCCTAAAACGCTTGTTAAAAAGTCATGAGTCTTGCGTTTTTAGTCTTGAGTAAGGAGTTGCTTGTCAATGACTTGTTTTTTACTCAAATACGTAATGTTCATTTTATTTTAGCATTAAGCACTTGCTTACATTTGGTTCAACTTATTTCGAAAGGAAAATCCGTGCACAGTGCATTGATTGTCAGCTTGTTGCATTCTTTTGTTTACTCAAGACTCAAGACCCAAGACTAAGTACTTATCTGCCGTACACCTTGTTCAACGCCTCGGTTCTGTTCTGTACATGCAGTTTTTCGTAGATGTTGTGGATGTGCTGGCGCACTGTGCCGGTGCTGATGGCAAGCCGGTCGGCGATTTCTTTATAGAGCAGCCCTTGTGCCAGATAATCCAGAATGGTCTTTTCGCGGACAGACAATTTGTTGACCTCATTGGTGGGCGGTTGTTTTTGGAACGATGCCACTACTTTGCGGGCAATGGCGGTACTCATCGGCGAGCCGCCTTCTTGTAATTCTTGCAATGCGTCAATGATTTTGTGCGGCGGCGTTTTTTTCAACAGATAGCCGCTGGCTCCGGCGGCCAGTGCCTCAAACACTTGTTCACTGTCTTCAAATACAGTGAACATCACAAACTGCACCTGCGGCGACAGGGCTTTTACGCGCCTGATGCACTCGATGCCGCTCATGCCCGGCAGGTTGATGTCCATCACCACCAAGTCGGGGTGCAGGGCGGGGAGTTCTTGCAGGGCTTGCTCGGCATTGTCATACACAGACGCACACGCAAAGCCCGGCGTTTGGTTGATGATGAAACGCAGTCCTTCCCTGATTTCCGGTATGTCTTCTACGATACTGACGCGAATGGCTTCCATGACAACAAAATTACGACCTTGCGCACCGGACTGCAATAGAACAAAGGTTATAGTTTTAGGCCAGAGAAAAAGTCGGCAGTGGTTAGTGGTCGGTCGTCAGTGTGTTTTGAGCATTTTTTGCTTAGAACGCTTTTTGTTTTCTGATTCCCCCGGCTGAAGTCGGGAGCCTGCCCCGACCTGTCGGGGGCAAAACGTTGAAAGTTCCCTTACGGAGACTGAAAATTTTCGCATCCGGCTTTACTGTAACCAGTCCCGTAGGGACTTGCCACGTCTTGCCCCCGACAGGTCGGGGCAGGCTCCCGGCTTCAGTCGGGGGAATCAGATGCCTTCAATTGAAATAACTCTAATAAGGAAAAGGGGCGTAGCCCCGCAATCATTGTAGCACAAGGCATTCACAGGAGAAAGGGGCGTTAGCCCTGGTATCTTTCTTGGCCGTACCATTCGAACAAGAAGATGGCAGGGCTAACGCCCCTTTCTCCTGTGTTGTGATCGTGATGCTACGAAGAGTCCGGGGCTACGCCCCTTTTTTCCTTTCGTATGCCTTTTACACGCACGAGCTGATGTTACGCACAGATTGGGAAACAACTGTAAAAATCAGTTTTTTACGAACCCGAAAAACTGTCCCGACGAGTCGGGGTTGCTTAAAACGCTGCGTGACATCAGTGAAATTAAGCACTTGGTCATTAGCAGTAGTCTTTATTTCGGCAACACAAGATATTGATTTCCAATTGCTTGACAAGTGTCCCGGCCTGTCGGGACAGATAAAACTATTTGTGAACACTTACTTAATCACAGAAGTTGACGGCTTACGACTTGCCACTTACGACTAACGACTCACTGCCGCTTTATTCTCTGTTTTTTTACTGTTTGTTTCAGTAATTTCACCGTTGACCTGCGGTTTCCTCTGCGGACTGTCGGGCGGAATCAGCGGAACGGACAGACAGACAGACGTGCCCCTGCCCGGTTCCGAATCGAACGCGATGGTGCCACCTGCGTTGGCGGCGCGTTGGCGCATGTTGCGAAGGCCGTTGCCGAAGCCTTTGCTATTTGTCACGTCAATGCCCCGGCCGTCGTCCGAAATGGTGACGGCCAAATACTGGCGGTAGCCGAACGCCACCGTCACCCGGCCAGCGTGGGCGTGCTTGATGGCGTTGTTTGCTGATTCTTTCACAATCAAATAGATATTTCGCCGCTGTTGGCCTTCAATGGGCAAGTCGGGCAGGTCTTCGGGCACGTCAAATGCATAGTCCAACCCCGCATTTTCGAGCAGTTCGCCCACGTTGCTGCGGATGTAGGCCACCAAGTCGGGCAGGGTGTCGTATTCTTTGTTCATGGACCACACAATGTTGTTGATCTGATCCATCAGGTTGCCGATGGTCTGGCCTATTTTGTCGGCGGTGGCCGTCCAGTTTTCGGGCTTGGCGTTGCGCATGGCTCCGCTCAGGTAATAGACCGAGGCCAGCCCCGAACCGATGTCGTCGTGCATCTCGGTGGCGATGCGGTGGCGTTCGGCTTCGCGGGCTTCTACGGCGGCTTTGTAGCGTTCAAACTCCTGTCGTTCGCGTTCGTAGGCCAACGCTTCTGTTGCCTGTATTTTCTCTATTTGATCCAAATGGTTTTTATAGCCCAGTCCTAATGCAAAGCAAAGCAGTTCAATAGTGATGCCCAACTGGAAATAGAACAACGGGAAAGTGAACGGAACAGGCAAATGCTCTATAAATTCGGGCCAGTAAGAGAAAACCATGGCTGCCAGCCCGAACACCACGATAGCCAAACTGCCCGACATGATGTAACGCATAAACGGTGTGCTGAGCCGGGCCACCGCCACCAATACGCCAACGGAAAAAACAACCAGCCCGATTCTGATGCCGTCCCACAGCATCCACCGCAGCAGATAGGTGGACGGAAAAAAGAACAATACACCGTCAATCAAGCAATAGGCCAGCATCAGCCACGTGAAGCCGCGCATTACGATGTTCAAGCGAGGCAAGGTCTTTTCTATATTGAGGAATTTTCGGAAGAAAGGAAAATAGCAACAATAGGCGAGCACCTGCGATATGTTGACGGCGTAATAGACAACCCAAGGCGTTTGGTTAATTGACACTGTTTGCAAAAACTCTGTCAGAATCAGGAAATAGAACAGAAAACACAATACGTAGCCCGCGTAGTAGGCGTATTCCATTGAACGGATTTGTACGAATTTGAGGGTGATGTAAATGAGCATCATCGTCAACATGCCGCAGAAGACGACGAACATGATGTGTTCGGCAGACTGTTCTTGGTAATTCAAGTAATACCAACGCCCCAGTTGGCTCTGGTTTTGCAACACCGCAAACAGATTCACCTGCCGCCGCTTGACAGGGACGATGCGAACCGCGTAGCTCTTGGTTTGGCCAGGTGCAATGGACAGCTTGACCGCCTGCGCCAATGTCATGAAACCACCTTCGTACTTGACCGCTGCCAATTGGGTGTAGCCGGACTTGTTTTCTTCACGGGCTTGTAGATTTTCCTGTGCGCCGGTGTAAATCTGTAGTTGCGCGGTGTCGGGCAGGTCGTTGTAAACGGCGAAACGGATGTAATACACGCCGAGTGTCCGCTTGCCGGAGAGCGTAGCGTAGGCAGTGGCGGCGGCGTGGAATTGCAGGCCCGGTGCCGAGGCAGGCAGAAAGTCCGGCCGTGCCAGCGGGTCGGCGGCGTACCCGGCTCGCGAGAATACGTCAACGTAGGTCTTCACCTCCGAGGCCCGTACCACGGGTATCACCGGCCTGGCGGTTCCGGCCCAGCTTGCCGTTTGGCAGAGTGTCCATAAGGCCAAAATATACACAAGTCTGCGAAAGACCATCGGAAGGCTTTTTTGCGACAAGGGTCGGCTGCCGCTCAGAAAAAGACAGCCGTACCCAATTGTTAATACGCAAATAGCAAGAAAGTGAACAAGGAATGAGCGACAAGTGAGGCGCGGACAGTGAAAAAAAGCGTTTTGGGCAAAATTTGCCCAAAACGCTTTCTTGTACCACGCAGCCGCCCACGGTCAGTTCAACCTGCTTGAAAATAAGTAGAAAGTCGTTATTGGTCAGTCGTCAGTGGTCAGTCAAAATCTACTTTAATAAACCGAAAGCCAGACACTTGTCACGGATTTTGCACGTCGGAAATAATGCAAACTGATTTCCGTCAGGCACTTGCTGACTGCTGACGACTAACGACTGACCACTTTTTTCGTTCAGATTGCTTCGGCTTTGAAACCGGCTTTTTCCACCGTTTTGCGGATTTCGTCAACCGTAGCTGTGTCGGCTTGCACGGACAGGACTTTGTCCGGGTCGCTGGTGTCAACGCTCCAGTTTTCGATGCCGGTCAGTTGGTTCAGGTGCGGGGTCACGGTGGCTATGCAGCCGCCGCATTTGATATTGGTTTTGAATTTGAAAGTGTTCATGATGCTAATTTAATTTAGAATTCAGAATGTAGAATTAAGAATAAGACTTTCGCTTGGCGTGAGAAACGGGGTGTTGTAGTAGTCCCGACAGGTCGGGATTCACCCGAAGGGTGATGCGCCGCAGTCAAGCCACGCAAGCGTGGCGCTCCGAATAACATTCGGAGATAC